>NZ_LZIE01000073.1:0-1124 GCF_001667155.1 Mycobacterium sp. 852002-53434_SCH5985345 | reverse complement strand
GTGTTTGATTTTGGGGCGCTTCCGCCGGAGGTTAATTCGGCGCGGATTTATGCCGGTCCGGGGTCGGGGTCGTTGATGACCGCGGCGTCGGCGTGGAATGCGATTGCTGCGGAGTTGCAGTCGGCGGCGTTGAGTTATCAGAACGTGGTGACCCAGCTGGCCAGTGAGGAGTGGGCGGGCACGGCTTCGGCGGCGATGGCGGCCGCGGCGACGCCGTATGCGGAGTGGCTGGCCACTACGGCGGCGCAGGCTGAGCAGGCGGCCGTGCAGGCCAGCTCGGCGGCGGCGGCTTATGAGCAGGCGTTTTCGGCGGTGGTGCCTCCGCCGGTGATCGCGGCCAACCGGGCCTTGGTGCAGCAGTTGCAGGCCACCAATGTGATCGGGCAGAACACCGGGGCGATCGCGCAGTTGGAGGCCCAGTACGGCGAGTTCTGGGCCCAGGATGCCGGCGCGATGGCCGCCTACTCGGCGCAGTCCACGGCGGCGACCAAGGGCATCACGCAGTTTCAGGCCGCGCCCAAGGTCACCAACGACGCGGGCACGACCACCCAGGCCAGCACGTTGGCCAACGCGACGGCCAACACCACCGCGGGCAACACGGCCAACACCGTGCAAAAAGCCGCCACCACCGCCACGACGACCGCCGCCCCGCAGGTGACTCAGGCCGCGCAACAGTCGACCGACCCGCTAAGCGAGCTGTGGTTCCTGTTGACCGGCCAAACCGTCTTGCCTTCCAACCTGGGGACACTTGTCAACGGCTACAGCCCCTTCGCCGGCTTGTTCTATAACACCGAGGGTCTGCCCTACTTCAGTACCGGTATGGCCAACACGTTCACCCAGATCTCCAAGACGGTGGGGTTGATCGGTGGCGCGGCTCCCGCGGCCGCCAAGGCGCTGCCCGGCCTGGGCGGACTCGGCGGTCTGCTCGGCGGCGGTGCCGGTGCGGTGCACCCGGCCGCGGCCATCGGCGGCGCGGCCTCCATCGGGGGCAAGTTGTCGGTGCCGGTGGCCTGGACCGGCGGCCCGGCCGTGCCGGCCATGGGCCACACCGCCATCCCGGTCAGCGCCATCAGCGCCGCCCCCGAAGGCGCCGGGGGACCGGGCAACCTGCTCGGCGGCATGCC
>NZ_LZIE01000072.1:0-55420 GCF_001667155.1 Mycobacterium sp. 852002-53434_SCH5985345 | reverse complement strand
GATTCGACTTGTGTCTAAACATTGGCGACGGGTGAATTCGGCAGTGTGCCAGCGAAGCGCGGCGGCTCAGCGCGGTGCGCATACTGGATCTTGTGACCCAGCCCCGATCCTCCGTCGAGCGGGTAGTCATGTGTCGTGCCGATGGCAACCCGATCAACGTGTTGGTCGTGGACGACGAGTCGGTGCTCGCCGAAATGGTGTCGATGGCGCTGCGCTACGAGGGCTGGAACATTGCGACCGCGAGCGACGGGGCGTCGGCCATCGCCGCCGCCCGCGCCCAACGCCCCGACGTGGTCGTCCTCGACGTGATGCTCCCCGATATGAGCGGGCTCGATGTCCTGCACAAGTTGCGCGAAGAGACCCCGCAGCTGCCCGTGCTCCTGTTGACGGCCAAGGACGCCGTGGAAGACCGCATCGCCGGGTTGACCGCGGGCGGCGACGATTACGTCACCAAACCGTTCAGCATCGAAGAGGTGGTGCTGCGGTTGCGGGCGCTGCTGCGACGCACCGGAGTGACGACGGTGGACAGCGGCGCGCAGCTGGTGGTCGGCGATCTGGTGCTGGACGAGGACAGTCACGAGGTCACCCGTGCCGGCGAGCCAATCGCCTTGACCTCCACCGAGTTCGAGTTGCTTCGATTCATGATGCGCAACTCCAAGCGCGTGCTGAGCAAGGCCCAGATCCTCGACCGGGTGTGGAGCTACGACTTCGGCGGCAGGTCCAATATCGTCGAACTCTACATCTCCTATCTGCGCAAGAAGATCGACAACGGCCGCGACCCCATGATCCACACGCTGCGTGGCGCGGGTTATGTCCTCAAGCCGGCTCGCTGACCCGGGGCGGGCCTGGTCCCTGCGGCTGCGGTTGCTTGTCGGGCAGATCGTCGTGCTGGCCATCGTGTGCGTCGGCATCACCGCGGTGACCGAGCTGGCGCTGAACCACCATCTGGTCAAGCAGCTCGACGGGCAACTCGCCGGCACGTCGTTCCGTTCGGCGCTGATGTACCCCGAACCGAACCGTCCGGGCTGGCGGCGCGAGCACTCCTACTACCCGCGGCCGGGCCCCGGCCCCCGATTCCTGGACGCCCCCGGTCAGCCGGCGGGCATGGTGGCCGCGGTGATCAACCACGGCAAAACGGTCGGCGCCGGCTATCTGACCGGTAGCGGCACCCGGGCCGCGCTGACCCCGACCGCCCAGGACCAACTGGAGCGGATCGCCGACAGCCGCGTGCCGGTCACGGTGGACCTGGATGGCCTCGGCCGCTATCGGGTGGTCGCCGCCCCGAGCCGAAACGGGGGCGACACCATCGTGACGGGGCTCTCGATGGCCAACGTCGATGCCACCCTGATCAGGATGCTGATCATCTTCGGCATCGTCACCGTGATCGCGCTGGCGGCCGCGACGATAGCCGGGGTCGTCATCATCCGGCGGGCGCTCGCGCCGCTGCGCCGCGTCGCGCAGACCGCGAGCAGGGTGGCCGACCTGCCGCTGGACCGCGGTGAGGTCGAACTCCCGCTCCGGGTGCGCGAATCCGACGCCAACCCCTCGACCGAGGTCGGCCAACTCGGGTCCGCCCTCAACCGGATGCTCGACCACATCGCGGCCGCGCTGTCGGCCAGGCAGGCCAGCGAGACCCGCGTCCGCCAGTTCGTCGCCGACGCCAGTCACGAGCTGCGCACGCCGCTGGCCGCGATCCGCGGATACACCGAACTGACCCAGCGCATGGGTGACGACCGGGAGGCGGTGGAGCACGCGATGAGCCGCGTGGCCTCCGAGACCGAACGAATGACGCGCCTGGTCGAGGACCTGCTGTTGCTTGCCCGGCTGGACTCAGGCCGGCCGCTGGAACGCGAGCCGGTCGATCTGTCGCGGGTGGCGGTCGACGCGGTCAACGACGCGCATGTCGCCGGGCCGGACCATCAGTGGGAGCTCGACCTGCCCGAGGAACCCGTGATCATCACCGGTGATGCGGCCCGGCTGCACCAGGTGTTGGCCAACCTGCTCGCCAACGCCCGCCTGCACACCGGCGCCGGCACGGTCGTGACCACCCGGTTGAGCACCGAGCCGGCGGACACCGTGCTGCAGGTCATCGACAACGGCCCCGGCATCCCGGCGGCGCTTCAGTCGGAAGTGTTCGAGCGGTTCGCCCGCGGCGATACCTCGCGCTCGCGCAAGGGGGGCAGCACCGGGCTGGGTCTGGCGATCGTCTCCGCGGTCGTCAAGGCTCACAACGGAACCATCACCGTGGACAGCTCGCCCGGCCATACCGAGTTCACGGTGCGGTTGCCACTCAACGGGTGGCAACCGCCCGCGTCCTCAGCTAGCTAGAGCAATTGACGTCGATTTCGAACGGCTTGTTCACCGGTTGCATCGGGTTGGCCATGTCGACCCCGGTGGCCGTCCCGGTGATCTTGTAGCTGTTGCCGTTCTTCTCGGCGGAGGCGTTGCCCTGGCCGGTCCCGGAGGTGTAGCCCAGCGTCACACCGTTGACGTTGCCCAGCCCGACCGACTTCACCTGGGGCGGGTTGGCGTCGGTGAGCACGGCGGCGATCCCGGTCGCTGCGCCACCGATCGCGATGTTGGTGTTGCCGCCGGCCGTGGTGCACACGACGGAGCCGCTCACGTTCTGGTCCTTGCCGTCGATGAGGACCTTGGTTCCGCTGGCAGCGCCCGCCGAGGTGTTCACCGCGGAGCTGGTGCCCGAACCGCCCGAACTCGACTTATTGCTGGAACAGCCGGAAATTCCGGCGGCCAGAACTGCCGCTCCGGCCACCGCGACCATCAGTCCACGCTTCACATGTTCTCCTTTGCCCGAAAGTTGCGACCCTCGGCATTGAGGGCCGTCTGGGGCAGTATGCGGGTTAACTGAGCCGAACACCTACGGTTCCGATTAATTGTTCCTGTCTTCGTCGGCCACCTGACAAGTTGCGCCGCAACGCCTCGCGAAAGGGTGCGTTGGTGGCAATGTATTGGCGTGGAGCGCACACCCCCCACCGCGGTCATCGAGGCGGCGCATCGCGCGCACGCGCTACCTTTCGATGACGACGCGGACTTTCACAACGCCGATCGCGGATTCATCGCCGCCCTGTCCCCATGCGTGATCAAGGCGGCCGACGGGCGCGTGGTCTGGGACAACGACGCCTACTCCTTCCTCGGTGGTCCCGCCCCGCCGTCGGTGCACCCCAGCCTGTGGCGGCAGTCCACGCTCGTGGCCAAACAAGGCCTCTACGAAGTGGTTCCGGGCATCTACCAGGTCCGTGGCTTCGACCTTTCCAACATCACGTTCGTCGAGACCGACACCGGCATCATCGTCATCGACCCGCTGGTGTCCACGGAGGTCGCGGCGGCGGCACTGGCGCTGTATCGCGCACACCGCGGGGGCGACCGTCCCGTCGTCGCGGTCATCTACACCCACAGCCATGTCGACCATTTCGGCGGCGTGCTGGGCGTCACCTCACAGGAGGATGTGGATTCCGGCGCGGTGGCCGTGCTCGCGCCGGAGGGCTTCGTCGAGCATGCGGTCCAGGAGAACGTCTACGCCGGCCCGGCCATGACGCGCCGGGCGACCTACATGTACGGCACGCTGCTGCCCCGCGGGCCCCGGGACCAGGTGGGCTGCGGGCTGGGCCAGGCGCCGTCCACCGGTGAGGTGGCGATCATCGTCCCCACCATCGATATCCGCGAGACCGGCGAGAAGCACATCATCGACGGCGTGGAGATCGAGTTCCAGATGGCGCCCGGCACCGAGGCGCCCGCCGAAATGCATTTCTACTTCCCGCGATTCCGCGCGCTGTGCATGGCCGAGAACGCCACCCACAACCTGCACAACCTGCTGACCCTGCGCGGTGCCCTGGTGCGCGACCCGCACGCCTGGTCCGGCTACCTCACCGAAGCGATCGACGCCTTCGCCGACCGCGCCGACGTGGTGTTCGCCTCCCATCATTGGCCCACCTGGGGGCGGGAGAGCATCGTCGACTTCCTGTCGCTGCAGCGCGACTTGTATGCCTACTTGCACGACCAGACACTGCGACTGCTCAACCGGGGCTACACCGGGGTCGAGATCGCGGAGATGTTCCAAATGCCCCCGGCGCTCGAGCGCGCCTGGCACACCCACGGGTATTACGGGTCGGTCAGCCACAACGTGAAGGCCGTCTACCAGCGCTACATGGGCTGGTTCGACGGCAACCCGGCCCGACTGTGGCCGCATCCGCCCGAGGCCCTCGCACCGCGTTACGTGGCGGCGATGGGCGGAATCGACCGGGTCGTCGAGCTGGCCCAAACGGCGTTCGACGCCGGTGACTTTCGTTGGGCGGCAACGCTGCTGGATCACGCGATCTTCACCGAGAGCGGGCATATCGGTGCCCGGGCGCTGTTCGCCGACACGCTCGAGCAACTGGCCTACGGTGCCGAGAACGCCACGTGGCGCAACTTCTTCCTCAGTGGGGCAACGGAATTGCGCGACGGCAACTTCGGCACCGCGGCGCAGGTGTCGCCGAGCATGCTGGCCCAGCTGACCCCGGAACAGATCTTCGACGGCCTCGCCGTCCGGGTCGACGGGCCGCGCAGCTGGGATCTGGACCTCACGATCGACATCGCCTTCGCTGATCTCGCCGCCAACTACCGGCTCACGCTGCGGAACGGGGTCCTCGTTCACCGCAAGGTGGCCGCTGAACCCGCAACCGCCACCGTTACGGTCCAACTGGACAGCAAGTCTCGGCTGCTGACGGCGGCGCTGGGCGACTTCACCTCGGCCGGCCTGGACATCTCCGGTGATCAGGCGGCGCTGCAGGCCTTCTTGGGCGTGCTGGACCAACCCGACCCGAGCTTCGACATCGTCACGCCGTGACGTCGATCACGACCTTGCCCAACACCTTCCGGTCGGCCACATGCCGCAGCGCGGCGGCGGTTTCGGACAAGGGGAACCGCGCGCCGATGTACGGCCGGATCGTGCCATCGGCGAACATCTCCGACAGCTCCCGCATGTCGCGGATGGCCTCGTCGGGGTGGTCGGTCATGAAGGTGCGGATCTCCATGCCGCGCACACAGATGTCCTTGAGCAGAATGAGATTGAGCGGGATGGCCGGTATTGCGCCCGCGGCATAGCCCAGGGTGACAAAGGTGCCTCCGCGCGCGAGCCCGCGCAGCGCCGGCTCCGCATAATGCCCGCCGACCGGGTCGATGATCACCCGGGCGGCGTCGCCGGTGAGCTCGCGGATGCGCGATTTCAAGTCCTCGCGGTCATAGTCGACGGTCGCCTCGGCGCCGCGCTGCCGGCACAGCTCGAGCTTCTCCGGGCTCGAGGCGGCCGCCAGCACCCGTGCCTTCATGGCGACGGCCAGGTCGACCGCGGCCAGCCCGACACCGCCGGCGGCGCCCAGCACCACGACCCAATCGCCTTCTGCCACTGCGGCGGTCGATCGCAGTGCGTGGTACGCGGTGCGGTAGGTCACGCCGACGGCGGCGGCCGACGCGAAGTCGGCGTCGTCGGGCACGAGCTCCGCCTGGCTCGCGTCCAGCAGCGCCAATTCGGCGAACGCACCGAAGGTGGTTCCCGAAACTCGCTGCCCTGGCTGGAATGGCGCGCCGGCACCGGCGGCGATCACTTCGCCGGCGATCTCGTTGCCCGGTATGAACGGCGGCGGAATCTTCACCTGATACTTGCCCGCGATGAAAAGCACGTCGGGGAAATTGACCGCGGCGGCGTGCACGCGCACCAGCAGCTGCCCGGGGGCCGGAACGGGGTCGTCGACGTCCTCGACAACCAGATCTTCCGGAGTGCCGTAGGTACGGCAGACCACGGCGCGCATCAACTGACCCCCAGACCGCGCAGACAAAACTCCACCAGGTGTGCGATGTCGTCGGACTTGGGCCGGTCGGCCGACCCCACGTATCGGCGCATGGTCGCGGCGGTGCAACTGAACACGGCCTCGACATCGCGCTCGACATCGCCACTTCCCAGCGCCGCAACGGGTTCGACGAGCAGATCGCGTAGCGGCCGCATCATCTCCTGATCCGCCGCACGCCAATTCGCGCCGGCCGACATCTGTCCGGCGGCCGCCCGGCTCAGGCTGATCAGGTGCGGGTCGGCCACCTGTGCCAACGTGCCCTCGATCCAGCGGGCGACCTGATCGCGGGGCTCGCGCTCCTTGGCCATCTGGTGCTCGAGGTAGGACACGACGATGGCCACGCCGCGTTCCATGACGGCCAGGATGAGATCGTCCTTACCGGCGAAATACCGGTAGAACGCCTTGTTCGAGGAACCGGCCTCGGCGACGATATCGCTCACCCGCGGAGGTTCCGGCGCGACCCGTTCCATGACACGGACCGCGGCGGCCAGGATGCGCTCCACCTCTTCGGTAGCCTCCCGCTGGCGGTCGTCGAGCGCCCGCTCGACCGCCGCGGTCACCCTGCTGCTCACGGCGAATCGGGCAACGCCGGAACATGATTGACGAGGCCGCCGTACTTGGTGCGTGCGGCCTCCCGGCGGATGTCCAGCAGTTCGCTCGGCCACTCGGCGTCTTCGGCCTCGTAGTGTTTGAGCAGCAGCCGGGCCAGGTTGACCTTGTGGGCCTCGGTCGGCCCGTCGGCCAGGCCGAGGGCCACCCCGCCGAGCAGCACGTTGACCAGCGGCAGTTGGTCCGTGGTGCCCAGCGCGCCGTGCACCTGGATAGCGCGCAGTCCAATCGATTTCAGCACCTGAGACGCCAGAATCTTGCAGGCGCCGATCTCGGCGCGGGCCGCATGCTCCCCGGCGGTGTCGATCAGCCACGCCGCGTGCAGCACCGCCAGCCGGAACGGCATCAGCTCGGTGTAGGAGTCGGCGATGAACGCCTGCACCAGCTGCTTGTCGGCCAGCGAGCTGCCCTGCGTGAAACGGCTTTTCGCGCGGCGCGCCATCATCTCCACCGCGCGCTGGGCCACCCCGATCGACCGCATCGCATGGTGCAACCGCCCCCCGGCCAGCCGGGTCTGCAAGATCATGAAGCCTTGGCCCGGTTCGCCCAACAGCGCGTCCGACGGCACCCGGACGCCCTCGTAATGCACCAGGGAATGCCCGGGTTCGTGCGGCAGCGCGCCGACCAGGTGGTGGGTGGCCTCGATGGTCAACCCGTCGGTACCGGCCGGCACCAGGAACGTCGAGGCGCCGCGGTGCACGGGCACGTCCGGGTCGGTGATCGCGACGACGATGAAGAACGAGGCGACGGAGGCGTTGGAGGAGAAGTACTTTCGCCCGGTGATCACCCAGTCGTCGCCGTCGCGGAACGCGCGCGTCCGGAACACTCGCGGGTCGGCGCCGCCCTGCGGCTCCGTCATCGAAAAGCACGAGAAGATCTCTCCGGACAGCAGGCCGGCGAGGTAGCGGTCCTTTTGCTCCTGCGTTCCGAAGCGGGCGATGATCTCGGCGTTGCCGGTGTCGGGCGCCTGCGTGCCGAACACGATCGGCGCCCACGGGCTGCGGCCCAGAATCTCGTTGATCAACGTCAGCTTGACCGCGCCGAAACCCTGGCCGCCCAGTTCGGGGCCCAGATGCGGTGCCCACAAGCCTTGGTCGCGCACCTGCTGCTTGAGCGGATCGACGATGCGGCGACGCTCGTCGTTCAGCGGCAGGAACTCGCAACCCGGGAACAGCACCTCGAGGGGTTCGACCTCTTCGCGGACGAAGTCGCGTACCCAGTCGATTTTCTGCTGAAATTCCGGTTCGGTGGAGAAGTCCCAAGACATTCGAATGCTCCTACTCGTTCAGTCGCGCTTGCGATCGCCGCGTCAGGGAATTCCACCGTCGGCGCGCAGGATCGACCCGGTGGTGAAACTGGAGGCGTCCGACGCCAAAAACAGTGCGGCCCCGACGATTTCGCCCGGGTCTCCGGCGCGCTGCAGTGCAAGGTGGCCAAACGGCTTGCCGTGGGCCGCCTCGAGATTCCAGGCTTTGCTCACGTCGGTCAGGAAGGGTCCGGCCATCAGCGTGTTGACCCGCACCGACGGACCGAATGCCTTCGCCAGCGCCTCGGTCATGGCGTTGAGGCCGGCCTTGGCGGCGGCGTAGGGAACGATGTCGGGAGTGGGGCGCAGCGACCCGGCGGTGCTCACGTTGATGATGGACCCGCCGCCTGCCGCGACCATCCGCTCACCCACCAACGCCGACAACCGGAACGGCCCCTTGAGGTTGAGGTTGAGAACCGCGTCGAACAGTTTCTCGGTGACGTCGGTCAGCTTGTCGTACAGGGGGGACATGCCGGCGTTGTTGATCAGCGTGTCCACCTTGCCGAATCGGTCATAGGCGGCTTCGACCAGGCCGTCGAGCTGATCCCAGCGCCCGACGTGCACCTGATAGGGCATGGCGGAGCGCCCCGTTTCCGCCTCGATCTCCTTGGCCGTGGTCACGCAGTTGTCCATGTTGCGGCTGGCGATCACGACGTCGGCGCCGCAGCGTGCGGCGGCGAACGCCATCTCGCGGCCCAGTCCGCGGCTGCCGCCGGTGACCAGCACGACCCGCTCGGTGAGATCGAAAAGCCGGTCCGCGTAACCCATTTCACCGACCCCCGGAGGGCAAGGAGCGCGCGAGTGCGGCCGCCGTCGCGATCAGCTGCGGGATCATCGTCCCGAAGGCGTCCTGGACCTTGGGGTCGACCTTTCCGGTGTGCACCCCCGCAGCGTAGGTCTTTTCCAGCACGATGCCGAGCTTCCAATTCGCCAGCACCAGGTAGTAGTCGATGTTTTCGGTGGAAAGCCCGCTGACCGCCTCGTAGTGCCGCAGCAGTTCGCTGCGGGTGGGCATGCCGCTCATGTCGAGATAGAACCCGTCGGCGCGCGGCTTTTCGCCGTCGTAGCCCAGCAGGCACCACGCCAGGTCCAGCAGCGGGTCGCCGACCGTCGTCATCTCCCAGTCCACGATCGCGGCCAGCCGCGCCGGCTCCCCGTGGGCGAACATCACGTTGGCGAATTGGTAATCGCCGTGCATGATGCCCGGTTGGTAATGCGTGGGCCGATTGTTGCGCAGCCACTCCGAGGCCTCGTCGAGGCCCGGTAGGTCGCGCACCTTGTAGGCGTCGAGGAAGGTCAGCCAGCGGTCGACCTGCCGCTCATGAAATCCGTCTGGGCGGCCGAAGCCGTCCAGACCTTGAGCCCGCCAGTCCACCCGCCCCAGCTTCGCCGCGCCCTCGACGAGCTGGAAGGCCAGCCCGCGGCGGGCGTCCAGGTCGGTGTCGAACGGCGGCTGCCACCCGCCGTCCATCGGGCTCCACCCGTCGATGGCCTGCATGACGTAGAACGGCATGCCGAGCACGGTGCCGGTGTCGTCGGCGGCGATCAGCGCCGCGTGCGGGACGTCGGTGCCGGACAGGGCACGCACCAGCCGGATCTCGCGCAGCAAGCCGTCGATGCGCGCCGCATCGGCGCGGGCGCCGGGCATCCGCAGCACCATCCGCTCGCCGCCGCGGTCGAGCAGATACAGCGTGTTCTGCGAACCGCCCTTCAGCTGCTCCAGCCGCGGCTCCTCACCGTCGCCCGGCGCACCGTTCGCATCCAGCCAGCGGGCGAGAACACCCGCGTCCAGTCGGTCCTGACCTACCGTCGTCATCCGCACACCCCGCTCTCTGTGCGGAGAATAGCATTCTCGGCGTCGACCTTCGGCTTTTCGGCTCAGTCCGGCTTGTGCGCGGTGAGCAGAAACCCGGGTGCCATGAAATGTCCTTCATCGTCGTGCTCCAGATGTGCCAGCGGCCCGTCGGAGGACGGGGCCGCGTTGCCGTAGACCTTGGCCGGGCGCAGATCGTCGACCCGCCAGAGCGTCGAGACCACCTCGCGCAACTCGGTTTCGGTAAAGCCGCGCGGTCCGCCGTGGTCGGCGTCGCCCAGCGCGCCGGTGGCAAAGGCCAAGATGTACAGCCCCGCTCCCGGGGCGGCGGCCCGAAGGATCGATTGCAGATAGTCCTGGCGCTTCTCCGGCGGCAGCGCATGAAACAGCCCGCTGTCCATGATCGTGGAGAAGCGGCCGTCGTAGCCGCGGAAGTTCGTGACGTCGGCCTGCGCGAAAGTCGCCGTGGTCAGTCCTTGTTCCGCGGCCGCCATTGCAGCGGCCTGGATGGCGGTGGCGCTGCTGTCCAGGCCCACCACGGTGTACCCCCGCGCGGCGAGGGCCAGCGACAGCGCGGCATGACCGCAACCGGCGTCCAGCACATCGCTTCGGATGTTGCCCTCGTCGATCAGCACCCCCAGCTCGGGCTGCGGCCGGCCGATGCTCCACGGTGGCGGCGTCTCCTGCCGGTACGCCACATCCCAATCCCTGCTCGGCTCGGTCATTCGTCCTCCTCGCGGTCGGCATTTGTCTGAGCCCTATTTTGCGCGGGCCGGTCCGCATGCTTTGAATGAACACGTCGCGCTCAACCACAGACAGGAACACACCCATGCAATTGCTTCTGGTCCGGCACGCGCTGCCGCTGCGCAGCGAACACGGCGAGGGCTCCGACCCGGACCTGTCGGACGAGGGGCTGGCACAGATCGAGCGACTTCCCAAGGCGCTGGACCGGTTTCCCATCTCCCGGGTGGTGAGCAGCCCCCAGCGGCGCGCAATCCAGACCGCCGAACCGGTCGCGGCGGCGCGGGATCTCACCGTCGAGGTCGACGACCGATTCGCGGAATACGACCGGGACCTTCCGCTGTACATCCCGGTCGAGCAGATCCGCGAGGAAATGCCCGAGGAGTGGGCGCGCCTGGCCCAGGGCCACCTGCCCACCGCGGTCGACGAGGACGCGTTTCTCGCCCGGGTGCGCGCGGCGGTCGACGACCTCGTCGCCTCCGTCGATCCCGACGACACGGTCGCGGTGTTCAGCCACGGCGGTGTGATCAACGTCCTGCTGCACCAGATTCTGGGGACGTCCCGGCTGTTGTCGTTCCCCGTCGACTACGCGTCGGTCACCCGGCTGCTGTTCTCGCGATCCGGTCAGGCGACAGTGGCGGGGGTCAACGGAGTCGAGCACGTGTGGGACCTGCTGCCGCGAAATCAGAGGTGGTAAACAAGTTCGGTGACTTCAGCTGACCAACTCGAGGGCCTCGACCTGGCCTCGCTGGATCGGTACCTGCGTTCGCTCGGCATCGGACGCGACGGTGAGCTGCGCGCGGACTTCATTTCCGGTGGCCGTTCCAACCTGACCTTCCGCGTCTACGACGACGAGACCAGCTGGCTGGTGCGGCGCCCGCCGCTGCACGGCCTGACCCCGTCGGCGCACGACATGGCCCGTGAGTACCGAGTCGTCGCCGCGCTGCGCGACACACCGGTTCCGGTGGCGCGCGCGATCGCGCTGTGCGAGGACGACTCGGTGCTGGGCGCGCCGTTCCAGATCGTCGAATTCGTCGCCGGCCAGGTGGTGCGCCGTCGCGCCCAGCTCGAAGCCCTCAGCCACACCGTCATCGAGGGCTGCGTCGATTCGCTGATCCGGGTCCTCGTCGACCTGCACTCCGTCGACCCCGAGGCCGTGGGGCTGGCCGATTTCGGCAAGCCCAGCGGCTACCTGGAGCGACAGGTGCGGCGGTGGGGTTCGCAATGGGCGTTGGTGCGGCTGCCCGACGACCGCCGCGACGCCGACGTCGAGCGCCTGCACTCCGGTCTGCAACAGGCCATTCCCCAGCAAAGCCGCACGTCGATCGTGCACGGCGACTACCGGATCGACAACACCATCCTGGACCTCGACGACCCGACGAAGGTGCGCGCCGTCGTCGACTGGGAGCTGTCCACCCTGGGGGACCCGCTGTCGGATGCGGCCCTGATGTGCGTGTACCGCGACCCGGCGCTGGATTTGATCGTCAATGCGCAGGCGGCCTGGACGTCACCGCTGTTGCCAACGGCCGACGAGTTGGCCGACCGGTACTCGCTGGTCGCCGGCTTGCCGCTGGCGCATTGGGAGTTCTATATGGCCCTGGCTTACTTCAAGCTGGCCATCATCGCGGCCGGCATCGACTTCCGCCGGCGGATGTCGGACCAGGCTCGCGGCATGGACTCCGACAACATGCCGGAGGTCGTGGCCCCGCTGATCTCGCGCGGGCTGGCGGAGCTCGCCAAGCTCCCCCGTTAGGCCCTAGCGCGCCGCCGCGTGATGCTTCTTGGCCGCGCGGCGCAGTTGCAGGATTCGCGCGGTGCCGACGGCCACCGTGATCAGCCCGCCGACCACCGCCGCGAGCAGGATGGCCACGCCCAGCGGCAGGCGCCAGTGCCAGCCCAAGAACGTAAAGGGCGTCTCCGCCGTGTTCTGGGTGATGAAGATCAGCAGCAGAATCAGAATCAGGAAGCCGCCGATCAGGGACGACCACAGCGCGCCGGCGCGGGTGAACCCGATCGCGGGTTCCTTGGGCGCCGCGCCCGGCTTGGGCGTCGCGGGGGGCTTGGGGGGCGGCTGGCTGGGCGAGGCAGGGGGATGGCTGCTCATAGGGTCATCTTTGTCCCATCCGGCACAGAATGAAACCAAACCGGGCAACCGGCCCGCTGGGTCCCGGCGCGCGGGCGACTCTGAGGTTAGTGTCGGCGGTATGGGGATGCCGTCGCGCGCGCGCCGCGCGATCATCCAAGCGGCCGTGTGGCTCACGGCGATCTGCGTTCTCGCGGCGTGCAGCAGTTCCGACCCGCTGGGTGCCCAGGTCCGCAGCCCCAAATCCATCGTCGTGGGGTCCGGCGACTTCCCGGAATCGCAGATCATCGCCGAGATATATGCACAAGCGTTGCAGGCCAACGGATTCGAGGTCGGCCGGCGGATGGGGATCGGCAGTCGGGAGACGTATATCCCGGCGCTGAAGGACCATTCCATCGATCTGGTGCCGGAGTACATCGGCAACCTGCTGCTCTATTTCGCGCCCGAGTCGACGGCGACCATGCTCGACGCCGTCGAATTGGAGCTCGACCGCAGGCTGCCCGGCGACCTGGCCGTCCTGACGCCCTCGCCGGCCACCGACACCGACACCGTGACGGTGACAGGCGGGACCGCTAATTCGTGGAATCTGACGACAATCGCGGACCTGGCGGCGCATTCGGCGGACGTGAGGTTCGGGGCGCCGTCGGCCTTCGCGAACCGGCCCTCCGGCCTGGCCGGGTTGCGGCAGAAGTACGGACTCGACATCAGGCCGGGCAACTTCGTCGCCATCAACGACGGCGGCGGCGCGGTGACGGTGCGCGCCCTGGTGGAGGGGAGGGTCAACGCCGCCAACGTTTTCACCACCTCGCCCGCAATCCCGCAGAACCATTTGGTGGTGCTCGAAGACCCGGAGCACAACTTCCTGGCCGGCAACATTGTGCCGCTGGTCAATTCGCAGAAGAAGTCGGACCGGCTCAAGGAGGTGCTGGACGCCGTGTCGGCGAAGCTGACCACTCCCGGCGTGGCCGGGCTCAACGCCGCGGTGGCGGGAAACTCCGGTGTCGATCCCGACCAGGCCGCCCGGGACTGGTTGCGGAACAACGGCTTCGATCATCCGGTCGGCCCATGATCGTCTTCGACAAAGTCAGCAAGTCCTTCGCCGACGGGACCACCGCGGTGGACCGGTTGAGCCTGGTGATCCCGAACGGGAAGTTGACCGTCTTCGTCGGTTCGTCGGGCAGCGGCAAGACCACGGCGCTGCGCATGGTCAACCGCATGATCGAGCCCACGTCCGGCACCATCACCGTCGACGGTGTGGACGTGTCCAGCCTGGACCCGGTGCGGCTGCGCCTCGGGATCGGCTATGTCATCCAGCATGCCGGGCTGATGCCGCACCTGCGGGTGATCGACAACGTCGCAACGGTTCCGGTGCTGAAGGGGCAGTCCCGCCGGGCGGCTCGGGCCGCCGCCTACGAGGTGCTCGAACGCGTCGGGCTGGACACGAAGCTGGCCACCCGCTACCCGGCGCAGTTGTCCGGTGGTGAGCAACAACGCGTCGGCGTGGCGCGTGCGCTGGCCGCCGATCCCCCCGTCTTGTTGATGGACGAGCCCTTCTCGGCCGTCGACCCGGTGGTCCGGCTTGACCTGCAGAACGAGATCCTGCGTCTGCAAAGCGAATTGCACAAGACCATCGTGTTCGTCACCCACGACATCGACGAGGCACTCAAGCTCGCGGACAAAGTCGCGGTCTTTCGGGCCGGCACGTTGCAGCAGTACGACGAACCCACGCGGTTGCTGTCGCGCCCTGCCAACGATTTCGTCTCGAGGTTCATCGGTCTCGGCCGCGGATATCGATGGTTGCAACTCATCGACGCGGCCGGCTTGCCGGTACATGATGTGCAACGCATCCCGGCGCACGACCTCGCCGACACCGCCCTCGCGGACGGCTGGGCGGTGGTGGTGGATGGCGCGGGCGCGCCGATGGGTTGGATCGATTCCGAAGGCCTGCGCCGGCATCGCGCGGGTGCGTCGTTGTCGGACAGCATGAGTGGCGTCGGCTCGTTGTTCCGTCCCCGCGGGAACCTCAGCCACGCGCTGGACGCGGCGCTGTCGTCGCCGTCGGGCGTGGGCCTCGCGGTCGACGAAGGCGGCAAAGTCATCGGCGGTGTGCTGGCCGACGACGTGCTGGCCGCGGCGGAAACCCGAAAAAAGACGTGACCGGGGGAACAGATATGCACTACCTGCTCACCCACCTCGACGACGCCTGGGCGCTGACCATCGTCCATTTGCGGTTGGCGTTGGTGCCGGTGCTGATCGGGTTGGCCCTCGCCGTCCCGCTGGGCGCGGCGGTGCAACGCGTACCGGTTGCCCGCCGGCTGACGACGGCGACCGCGAGTGTCGTGTTCACCATTCCGTCGCTGGCGCTGTTCGTGGTCTTGCCGATGGTCATCGGGACCCGCATCCTCGATGAGGCGAACGTCATGGTCGCGCTGACGGCCTACACCGCGGCCCTGCTGGTGCGGGCGGTGCTCGAGGCGCTGGACGCGGTGCCGGCCCAGGTGCGCGACGCCGCCACCGCCGTCGGTTACCCGCCGATCACCCGCATGCTGAAAGTCGAACTGCCGCTTTCTGTTCCGGTCCTGGTCGCCGGGTTGCGCGTGGTGGTCGTCACCAATATCGCGATGGTCTCGGTGGGTTCGGTGATCGGCATCGGCGGCCTGGGCACCTGGTTCACCGAGGGGTACCAGACGAACAAGAGCGATCAGATCCTTGCCGGCATCATCGCGCTCTTCGTGCTGGCCGTCGTCATCGACGCGTTGATCGTGGTGGCCGGCCGCCTGGCCACGCCGTGGGAGCGCGCCGGGCGCTCGCCGCGTCGACGGTCGGTGGTGGCCCCGATAGTGGGTGGCGCGCGATGAACTTCGTGCAGGGCGCCATCTCCTACCTAATGACCGCCGGCAACTGGACCGGCCCGGTCGGGCTCGCGGCGCGCGTCCTGGAGCATCTCGAGTACACGGCGGTCGCGGTGGGCGCCTCGGCCCTGATCGCCGTCCCGGCCGGTCTCATCATCGGGCACACCGGCCGCGGCACGGTGCTGGTGGTCGGCATGGTCAACGGGTTGCGCGCGCTGCCGACGCTGGGCGTGCTGTTGCTCGGGACGTTGCTGTTCGGGTTGGGGATGGGGCCGCCGCTGGTCGCCCTGATGCTGCTGGGCGTCCCGGCGCTGCTGGCCGGCACCTACGCGGGAATCGCCAACGTGGAGCCGACAGTGGTCGACGCGGCCAGGGCGATGGGCATGACCGAGGCGCAGGTGCTGTGGGTGGAGGCGCGCAACGCGCTGCCGTTGATCCTGGGCGGGTTGCGCAGCGCGACGCTTCAGGTGGTCGCCACCGCCACGGTTGCGGCCTATGCCAGCCTCGGCGGGCTGGGCCGATACCTGATCGACGGAATCAAGGAGCGAGAGTTCCACCTTGCCCTGGTCGGTGCCTTGATGGTGGCCGCGTTGGCGCTGGCGCTGGACGGGCTGCTCGCATTGGTGGTGTGGGCGTCGGTGCCGGGCACCGGACGACTTCGCCACACTTACTCGACAGGCCTGCCGCGGTTCGCCCGCACGTCTTACGGTAGGTGAGTGAACGCAGACCCCTCTGATCCTCGGCGCGTGTGGCAGGCAATGTTGACCTGGCGCGCCCAGGACGTCTCCCGGATGGAATCGGTACGAATCCAGGTGTCCGGCAAGAGGATCAAGGCGAACGGCCGGATCGTCGCTGCCGCCACCGCCACCAACCCGGCATTCGGTGCGTACTACGACCTGCAAACCGATGAGACCGGCGCCACCAAGCGGCTGGGGATGACGGTCACCCTCGCCGAACGGGAGCGCGTGCTGTCCATCGCCCGTGACGAAGAGAACATGTGGCTGGTCACCGACCATCAGGGCGAGCGCCGAGCGTCGTACAACAGCGCGCTCGACTGCGATGTGGTCTTCAGCCCGTTCTTCAACGCGTTGCCCATTCGGCGGCTCGGCCTGCACGAGCGACCGGACTCGGTCACACTGCCGGTGGTCTACATCAACCTGCCCGACATGGCGATCACCGCGGACCTCGTGAGCTACACCAGCACGGGCGGCCACGACGGCATCAAGCTGCACTCCCCGGTCGCCGACACCGTCGTGAGCGTCGACGACGAGGGCTTCATCGTCGACTATCCAGGCTTGGCAGAGCGGATCTGATCACGCGGCCCGCCCGGCCCGCGGCGGCCAACTCCTCGCGCCAGTTCTCACCGCCGATGATGACGTGGAAGACGTCGGAACGCGGAAAGCTGTCGTAGCGGGTGCGGGCGGCGTGGCCGGCCTCGACGAGCTCGGCCACCGAGTTGTTCGCGACCAGCGACTCGCGGGCCCGGCTCAGCAACTCGATCATCCGGTCGACGGCCGGCACCAGCTGGTCGGAGTTGCCCTCACACATCGCCCGCACCAGGTCCGGGGCGGTGCCGGCCACCCGCGTCCCGTCGCGGAACGATCCGGCGGCCAGCGCGAACGCCAGCGGGACGTCCCCGGCGATGACCGCCAGCGCCTCGGCGAGCAGGTGCGGCAGGTGCGAGATCGCGGCCGCCGCCGCGTCGTGATCGTCGGACTTGGCCGGGACCAGCACCGCGCCGCAGTCCAGGGCCAGCGTCATGACCATCGACCACACCACCGGGTCGACGTGATCGTCCACGCTGATCACCCACGGCGCCCTGGTGAACAGGCCCGGGTGGCCGGCGGCCCAGCCCGAATGGGCGGTGCCCGCCATCGGGTGACCGCCGACGAATCGTTCCTGCAGGCCGGCCGCGACAACCTCGTCGAGCACGGCCCGTTTGACGCTGGTGACGTCGGTCAACGGGCAGGCCGGGGCCAGTTCGGCGATGTGGGCGAGCATGCCGGCCAGCGCCGGCATGGGGACGGCCAGGACGATCAGCGCGCCGGTGTCGGCGGCGCGGGTGAGCGTCGCCGTCAGGTCGGTGGTCGCGTCGAAGCCGTCGGCGGCGGCTTCTTTTGCGCCCTCCACCGACCGGTTGTAGCCGAACACTTCGCGGCCTGCCGCCGTGGCGGCCCGCATTATCGAACCCCCGATCAGCCCCAGCCCGAGCACGCACACCGGGGTTTGAGAAACAGGGCTAGCCACAGACCTAAGGTTGGCACAATCTGGCGGCGGCGGTGCGTCAAGATGTCGCCGCGGTTTCGCTCCATCTGGTCAGGGGGCCTGGTCTGCGACTACCGTAAGCGGCCATGGGAGCACAACGGGCCCCAGCCCAAGGCCTGTCCGCCGATACGCCGGACGGTTTCGGCGTAGCTGTCGTGCGCGAAGAGGGCCAGTGGCGGTGTTCCCCGATGGCCCGCAAATCGCTGCTGAGCCTCAAGGCCGCCGAGACGGAGCTGCGGGAATTGCGCAGCGCCGGCGCCGTGTTCGGGCTGCTCGACGTCGATGACGAGTTTTTCGTGATCGTGCGCCCCGCGCCGTCGGGGACCCGGCTCCTGCTCTCGGACGCCACCGCCGCGCTGGACTACGACATCGCCGCCGAAGTGCTGGACAAGCTGGACGCCGACATCGACCCCGAGGACCTGGAGGATTCCGACCCGTTCGAAGAGGGTGACCTGGGATTGCTCTCCGATATCGGGCTGCCCGAGGCGGTGCTGGGCGTCATCCTCGACGAGGCCGACCTGTACGCGGACGAGCAGCTCGGCCGCATCGCCCGGGAGATGGGCTTCGCCGACCAGCTGTCGGCGGTGATCGACCGCATCGGTCGGTGATCGCAAGCGCTGGCCGGTCGGTGATCGCTGACGAAGATCTGATCCGTACCGCGTTGTCGGTCGCCGCGACGGCGGGTCCCCGCGACGTGCCCATCGGCGCGGTCGTCGTCGCGGCCGACGGAACTGAGCTCGCCCGTGCGGTCAATGCCCGCGAAGCCCTGGGCGATCCCACTGCGCACGCCGAGATCCTGGCGCTGCGGGCCGCGGCCGGCGTGCTCGGCGACGGATGGCGCCTGGAGGGCGCCACGCTGGCGGTCACCGTCGAACCGTGCACCATGTGTGCCGGCGCGCTGGTCCTGGCCCGCGTCGGCCGGCTGGTGTTCGGCGCGTGGGAACCGAAGACGGGAGCGGTGGGATCGCTGTGGGACGTGGTCCGCGACCGGCGGCTCAACCATCGCCCGGAAGTGCGCGGCGGCGTGCTCGCCGAAGAGTGCGCCGCACCGCTGGAGGCCTTCTTCGCCCGCCAGCGATTGGGGTGAGGGGCTCAGGGTTCGGTAAGCTGCTCGGCGGTGGCGTGTCCGAGCGGCCTAAGGAGCACGCCTCGAAAGCGTGTGACGGCTAACACCGTCCGAGGGTTCAAATCCCTCCGCCACCGCCAACACCTTCACCTGCTATCGCGGGTGGGGGCCGCCCCTGCGTTCTCACGCGGATCCCGCGTGTCGGTTTAGCAAAGACGATTTTCGGCCAATCTCGGTCGATGGTGGCTAGCATTTATTCACGGACAAATTCGATGCGCGCGGCAAGAGGCCACATGACGAAGAAAGTAGAGATCGTCGCCATCCTCTCCTGCTGTTGCGTCCTCACTACGATGCCGGGCACGGTTGGTGAATTCGTCGCGCGCGCAGACGATTCCGGTGCGGCGCTGTATAGCGGCGTCAACGGGCTTCGTCAGCCGTGTGGGCCACTCGCAGATGATCCCCGGTTGAGGGCGGCAGCGCAGCGCCACGCCGAAGACATGCTGCGCACCGGTTTAAGCGGCCATATCGGTTCCGACGGCTCATCGCCGCGGACGCGTATCGCTGATGCCGGCTACACCAGGGCCCCTGCCACCGGCGAGATCGTATTTTGGGGCACCGGATCGGCCGGGACTCCCGCCCAGGCCGTCGACTCATGGATGCAGAGTCCTCCACACCGGGGGATCATCGTCAACTGTGCTTTCACCGCGGCCGGATTCGCCACCGCCTCTGACGGCAACAAGATGACTGCGGTGGGAGACTTCGCGGCCTCCTAGGTCCTTGCTATTCAATCTCGGTTGGTGACGGTAACGGGATGCTGTCTAATGCTTCGAAGGATCGTCGTGCCGCATTGCGATGTATCCAGTGAGATGCCGCTTAGGCGGCGTCTACACATGGGGCAGCCAACCCGAGCCGTGCGGCGACAGCACAAACCCACGGCCTTGCGGGTCCTTGCAGGCGGTCATTCCGGAGTTGTCGACTCCGCACGTGAACCCATTCACGGAAAGGGAATGAAACGGAGGAAGCGTTTTGATGGGTTGGTCATCGATCACACGAGACGGCTCCCCCTCGTTGGTTTGCTTCAACCCTGTCGTAGTTCCTATCCAATTCACCGCAGCGCGACTGGCATTGGTGTTGCCAGTGGCGGGAGGTATCGCCGGGAAATTATTTCCACTGCACTGCGCTTGGTCGGGCAAAAAATTGCAAACTATACCGTCAGGTGTGAGGAAGTAAACTGTCGCTAGCGGTGGCCGTCCTGGATTAGGAACGTCGATCGTGTAGTCGGCGGGTGCTGCGACAGCATATTTACTCAGGTCGGGAAACTTGGGTCCGTCGGCATGCGCCGCGCAAGCTGCTAATAAAGTGGCGCCCGCTAAACCGGTGACCCGGAACAGATTTAATAGCACCGTCTTCATCCTATCGAAGTCCGCAACGAAGGAAGTTATGGATCACTGGTGGAGATTCAATTGGAATTCGCGGGTATCGTATGGAGCACCGACCGGCTGGTGATCGGGTCCCTTGGATGTGTTCCATTCACTGACAAACATCCTGAGGTTATCAAGCGTCGAGCCAGGCAATATATATCCCCCGTACGGCTGGTGCATGTAGTTTGCAGCGGTCCTGTCGCCGTTTTGGACAACCATGGTCGGGTTTACGTCTGGACTGAAGATACCAGTCGGGCTCGAACCGATACGTACCTCAACACTTCCACCATGCGCATCCACATTGAAACCAGACAGGACAGGTTTGCCGCCGATCTCGCGAAAGCTGAGCTCACCGTAGCGATCGTTAGTTACTTGTACGGGACGGTCCACCGGAGTTCCCCAATCTTTGCCAGTCCAAGGTTGCCAACTGCCGCGGTCCCACACTTTGTCAGGATCTGCGCGGTACATGGTGACGCCTCGGCTGCGGTCGAAGGAATCTGCCGCGATGTAGACCTTGCCGTCGGACCCCTTGTAACCGCTGACCTGACTGGGGGCGTCTCCCGCCGCACGCAATGAATTCGGCACCATGGTCCACCCCTTGCCCGGGTCGCCATTGACTTCCACCAACCATGAAGCGACCGGTTGGAGATCCCCCTTAGTACCCGTCACCATCATGTATGTTTTTCCGCCTGCAGTTATAGTCCCTGCAGGCAGGGTGTCAGTGACGCCCGCCGCCTCGTTTGGGATAGGAAATAGCTCATGGCCGCTATCCTTCGCTCCGGTCAACGGCGCGCCGAAGTGCGGGCGTCCGTCGGCGTCGAAGGTCACCGGGACGGCCACTGATCGATAATGATCACCTTCGCCAACTTTGTTGCCGGAAAACGAATCACCGAAGATCGCAAGGAATTTCCCCGGCTGTCCGGGCACCTCGACGATCTCACCAAGATCTGCCGCGCCGATTCCCGGGATGCCAGGAACGGCACCAGTGCCGGCGACGGGTCCGAGATCTCTAACCTCGCCCCGTAACGGCTGTTCGAGCGTGTCGTCGATGTTCGCGGGCGGATCGTAACCCTCGGTGTGCAACGAGCCCAGCGCTTTATGCAGCGTGTCGGAGTAGGCGTTGCGGATCGAATTCATCTGCTTCACCGCGTCACGGACGTCATCCACAGCGTCGG
The DNA here is from genome assembly GCF_001667155.1 of Mycobacterium sp. 852002-53434_SCH5985345. Lineage (NCBI taxonomy): Bacteria > Bacillati > Actinomycetota > Actinomycetes > Mycobacteriales > Mycobacteriaceae > Mycobacterium > Mycobacterium sp. 852002-53434_SCH5985345. The sequence goes on along the minus strand of NZ_LZIE01000072.1, from coordinate 34,243 downwards.
CGTGGGCTGCGTCCATGATCATGTGCAGCTTTGCTACCTCCTTCGGCGGAAGGCTCGGATCCCGCAGATCCGCTTGCGCGGCGCCATAAAGCTTGTCGAGAAACTGCAGCTGATGGTCCAAGGTGGCAATCTCGGCGGCACCCTGCTTCTGCGCATCGGCCAACGCGGCCGCGATGTTCTCTAAGTCAGCGCCGATTTTGGGCAACTGCTCCGATTGCGCGCCAAGGGATTTCGTCACTCGCTGAACTTCGGCGGAGTCGTTGATCGGGTTGTCACCGTTCTGGTGGTTCCACGACTCGGCAAAGCGCTTCTGGGCTATCTGGAAGGCATGGTCGGCTTCGGCGGTGTGTCGGCCCGCGGCATGAAACGCCTCGGCCAGGCTTGAGATTTGAAACGGGCTACCCGCCTGCAGGCTCTGGTTGATCGCCCACGGGTCGCCCCCGCCCGAGGCGATCAGCTCTGGTTCGCTCAGATGAGTCAGAGTCACCGCCGCCCCCTTCTGCGGCTCAACCCTACTACCGCAAAAGTGGCGGTCAACGGCAAATTCGGCTAACCGAACAGCCCCGCTCAGGCTTGGCTGCCGGCCAGTTTTCGGGTCGTCAGCGCTTCGGTGTCCTGGAAGGGCCGGCCGTCGGGCCGGAGCAGGTCGTGGAACCAGACTTTGGGGATCGCGGTGTACGGGTGGTCCCACGATTCCCAGGGAAAGTAGGTCTGGGTCTTTCCGGCGACCAGACCCCAGTTGATGGCGCCGACGTTGTGGCGCTTGGCGACCGGGAGGATTCCCTCCACGGTGCTGCCCCGGGGCCGGGCCATGTACTCCGTGCAGAGGATCGGCCGCCCCAGGGGGGCAAGGTCGCCGATCCGGGACTCGAAGCCCGCGGGCTCGGCGTAGGAATGGAACGTGATGACATCGGCGTTGGCGAGCTGGATGTCGCTGATTGCGCTGCGGCCCTGGGGTTGTCCCCAGTCGCCGCGCCACACGCCGCTCGTGAGCGGCTGACTGGGATCAACCGCGCGCGCCCAGCGGAACACTTGGGGAAGCAGGTTGGCGACCAGCTGATCCTTATCACTGCGCTCGGTGCTCCTGTACTGCCGCGCGGGGTTGTCCGGCTCGTTCCACAAGTCCCAGCCCAGAATGCGGTCGTCGCTGCGGAATTGGGTCAACACCGCGGTGACGTAGTCGCGCATGACGCCGGCGTAGCGGGGGTCGCCGAGCCTTTCGGCCCCCGGGCTCTGCACCCAGCCGGAGTTGTGCACGCCCGGCCGCGGCGCGCGTTGTCGACCGGCCTTGGGTGCCGGGTCCCAGCACGAATCGAAGAAGACGAACAGCGGTTTGATGCGATGGCGCGCGGCGATGTCGACGAACTGCGCAAGGCGCGTCTGGAAGCCGCGCTGGTCCTGCGCCCACAGCTGATCGTGGAGGAACACCCGGGCGGTGTTGTGCCCGTAGAACCTGGCCCAGCCGAGCTCGGCGTCGATGCGCCGCGGGTCGTAGGTGTCGGCCTGAAACATCTCCAGCTGGTTGATGGCGTTGGAGGTGATGTAATTCGATCCGACGAGGAAACCTTGCGCCTGATACCACCGGTTGGCGCGGTCGGCGGGCCACCGACCCGGTTCCTCCGCGGAGGCGCGTGGCGCTCGCGCCAGCGCGGTGCCGGCTGCCAGCAGAAGTGGCAGCTTGAGGGCCGTTCTTCGTTGCACGATGTGACGATAAATTTTCCCGGCGATTTCCCCGGGATTTGCTCAGCGCGTCGCGCCAGCTTGACGTGGGAATTGTTATCGGTTCGTCACTGGCGCCCGCACTCACGCCGCCCCACCCGCACCGCAGCCGGACAAATTTGCCCCGGCGGAGACGGCAAAGTTACTTCAAACTTCACCCCCGGGAGCGCAATACTGAACCCGTGCCCGATCGAAACGTGTTAGGCGGCCCGCTGGAACCGTGCGGCACAGAACCCGTGACCGGGTACTACCGTGACGGCTGTTGCTCGACCGGCCCCGAGGACCTCGGCCGGCACACGATCTGTGCGGTCATGACCACGGAGTTCCTCGAGCACCAGCGTTCCATCGGCAATGACCTTCAGACACCGGTTCCCGAATACCGGTTCCCGGGCCTGTTGCCCGGCGATCGCTGGTGCGTCACGGCGCTGAACTGGCTGCGGGCGCACCAGGATGGCTGCGCGGCACCCGTGGTGCTGGCCTCCACGCACGAGCGCACCCTCGAGGTGGTGCCCCTCGAGGCGCTGGAGGAGCACAAGGTCGACGTGCCCGACGACTTGGCGAACCTGTAGGACCACAGCAGATCGACACCTGACGTCTGTGTCATATTTCTCTTCGACGACACGTCGAAAAGAGGATCCGGTGGGCTCTGCCGTTGACGAGATCGACTTCGACGACCTGACCGCGCCCAGGCTGACCGACGTCCAACGCCAGATCCTGGAATTCACCGAGGCCAAACACGTCGACTTCGACATCGACCGGATGCTCGCGGAGGCCGTCGAGCAGGCCGGAGTCGACGACCTTGACGATGTCGACGGCTTCGGTGATCGGCTCGCCGCGCACATCGCCGCGATCGAAGCCGACGAGGGTCTGCGCCAGCTCACGCGCTCGTCGTTGCGACAACGCGTCGTACGGTTGCTGCGCAACCGGTTGTCCCTGACCGAGCTCCTCAAGCGGTACCCCGAGATCGAAGCCATCCCGATCGAGCGTCCGTTCATCGTCGTCGGAATGCCGCGTTCGGGGACCACGCATCTGGTGAATCTCATTGCCGCCGACCCGCGCCGGAGGGCGTTGCCGTATTGGGAGAGCCAGGAGCCGATTCCGGCCCGCGGTCAGGGGCCGGACATCCTCGGGGTCGACCCCCGTTATGCGCGAGCCAAATCCGAGCACGACGCGTTGATGGCCAGTGCTCCGGTGGTCGCCGCCATGCACGACCGATTCCCCGAGGCGATCGAGGAAGAAGTCGAACTGCTCGACCTCGATGTGGCCGCCTACGTCCTGGAATGGCATGCCCGCGTGCCGGATTGGCGCGACTACTACCTGAGCCTGGATCAAACCCGGCACTACGCATACCTGAGAAAGGTTCTGCAGGCGCTGACCTTCCTGCGCGGTCCGCGGACCTGGGTCCTGAAAAGCCCGCAGCACTGCGAGCAGCTCGGCCCGCTCCTGGCGACGTTTCCGGACGCTACCGTGGCTTTCACGCACCGCGATCCCGTCGCGGTTATCCAGTCGGCGATCACGATGATGGCCTACTCCGATCGGCTGCGGCGCACAAGCATCGAGCCAGACTGGCTGCTGGACTATTGGAGCGACCGGGTGCACCGGTTGCTCAGCGCGTGCGTGCGCGACCGCGATCTCGTCCCGGCCGAACGCAGCATCGACGTCAGCTTCCACCAGCTGAACGGCAACGAAATGCAGCTGCTTGAAAGGCTTTACGAATGCGGTGGCGTCGACCTGCCGCCGAAGGTGCGGACGCGCTTCCAGAAATACCTGGGCGGCAATCCGCGCGGCAAACACGGCCGCATCCACTACGACCTGCAAAAACACTTCGGCGTCACGGCCGACGAGCTGCGCCGACGATTCGACTTCTACTTCGACAGGTTCGACGTCCTTGCCGAGAGCTAACCGGAAGGCGACACATCGATGAATTTCGAACCGGTCTACCGCAACAGGCCCGGGGCGGACGCCATGCGCCCCGCGGCCGCCGAACGGGCCGAGGAGATCGCGCCCGGTCTGTGGGTCTCACCGGGGCTGTCGAATTCCTACCTACTCACCACCCGTGAGGGACGGGTGATCGTCAACACCGGCATGGGTTTCGAGGGCCCGGTGCATCGGGCGAACTTCGACGCCGTCGACCCCTCGCCCGTGCGCTACATCATCTTCACGCAGGGCCATGTCGACCACGTCGGTGGTTTGGACAGCGTGCGCGACCCCGACACCACCGTCGTCGCGCAGGCCAACTGGACGCTGTGGCGCGACGACAACGAGCGCCTCATTCCGTATCGCGCCAGCCGTAGCGCCTTCGCGTTCAAGGACACCCTGGCGACCGGTATCCAAGCCGTTCAGCGGCGGCTGGGGAGTAGCCGGCTGGCCGGCCAAAGCGTTCCCGTCGTCGACCTCGATTTCGAGGACACCTTGACCCTGGAGGTCGCCGGTCGGCGGATGGAGCTGATCTCGGTGCCCGGCGGCGAGACCACCGACTCACTGGTGGTGTGGCTGCCGGATGAGCGTATATGTTTGTGCGGTAACGTCTTCGGCCCGCTCTTTGGGCACATTCCCAACCTGGTCACCATCCGTGGCGACCGGTACCGCGACGCGCTGACGGCCAGCGCGTCCGTGGAGCGGGTGCGCGACCTGCGGGCCGACCTCCTGGTGACCGGTCATTTCGAACCGATAGCCGGGGCCGAGCTGATTTACGCCGAACTGACCCGGCTGCGCGACGCGATCCGGTACGTCCACGATCAGACCGTCGAGGGGATGAACGCCGGCAAGGATGTCCGGACCCTGATGCGCGAGATCGCCTTGCCCGCGGAATACGAAGTAGGACAGGGCTATGGAAAGGTGGCCTGGGACGTGCGGGCCATTTGGGAGAACTACTCCGGCTGGTTTCACCACGAGTCAACCACCGAGCTCTATCCGGTCGGGTTCGACGCCGTCGCGGCCGACGTGGTCGAACTGGCCGGAGCCGACGCATTGGTGCGCCGGGCGCGGGCACACCTCGCCGACGGGCGCCCGCTGCAGGCCATCCACCTCGCCGAGCTTCTTCCGTCGGACCATGCCGGGGCCCGGGACGTGCTTCGGGACGCCCACGAAGAACTTCTCGCCGGCAGCACGAACTTCTGGGAAACCGCCTGGCTGAGAAACCAGATAGCGAGGAACTCATGACGGCACGCGTCAGCTTCGACTTCACCGGGACCACGGCCCTAATCACCGGCGCCACCAGCGGGATCGGGCACGCGACCGCCGTGTTGTTCCGCGACTCCGGCGCCCGCGTCGCCATCACCGGAACCAAACCGGCGGCGGACGACTACGAAGTTGACCTGTCCGGCATGGATTATCACCAGCTCCAGATCAGCGACCCGGATTCGGTGGACGCGCTGGCGGACAAGTTCAACCGGCTCGACGTACTGGTCAACAACGCCGGCGCCAATTTCCCTGGCGGCCTTGACGAATCCAGGCCCGATGGGTTCGAGGCCTCGGTCGCGCTGAACCTCACCGGGCCGTACCGGTTGACGGTCGGGCTCTACCGCGCCCTGAAGGCGTCGACCGCCGCGGGCGGCGCCAGCGTGGTGAACCTGGCGTCGATGTCTGCGCTGCGGGCCGTTCCCCTGGTGCCCGGATACGGTGCGGCGAAGGCGGGGATCGTCTGCATCACAAGGAACCTCGCGGTCAAATGGGCCGGTAAGGGAATCCGGGTGAACGCGGTGGCGCCGGGCGCGATCGACACCCCGATGACCGCGCCCATGCACGGCTCGGCCGAATTGGTGGAGTCCGAACTGGCGCACATCCCGCTGCGCCGTTTCGGTTCGGTCGGGGAGATCGCCCCGACCATCGCCTTCCTGTGCACCGAGCAGAGTAGCTACACCAGCGGCGCGGTGTTCGTCATCGACGCCGCGTCGGACTGCGTCTGAGACACGAGGGAAGACATGTCAATTGCGTTGCGGCCCGAGGACTTCTACCACACCGGCATCATCGTGCCCGACCTCGATGCGGCCATGGGCCGACTGAGCGCGCTGGCCGGCTACCGGTGGATCAACCCGATGAGCTACACCCTGCCGTTCCGCACCGCGGCGGGTGTCCGCGAATTGACCTCGACGATCGTCTACTCCTTGCAGAGTCCGCACCTCGAACTCGTGCAGGAGGTGCCGGGGAGCCCGTGGACGGCAGCGCCGGGCAACGCGGTCCACCACCTGGGCTACTTCAGCGACGACCTGTCCCAGAGTGCGCGTGCGCTGGAGGCCAACGGCTTCACGCTCGAGATGACGGCGGACGTCCCCGGCTCCGATCTCGGGCTATTCGCCTACTACACGGACGCCTTCGGCGCCCGCATCGAGATCGTCGACCGCGCGCTGTTTCCTGACTTTCCCGCGTTCCTACGGTCGATGGCGCGGTCCGAGGGGGCATGACGTGTTGCTGACTGTGCTGCGGTTCAACTTCGCCTCGCCGCAAGGCGAACCACGCAGCCAGAGCGGGTTGTTGTCGGCCGCCCTCGAACTTGCGCAGTGGGGCGAATCGCACGGCATCACCTCCATCAGTGTCGACGAGCACCACGCGACCGGCCACGGCTGGAGCTGCAATCCCATCATGGCCGCGGCAATGTTCTTGGCCCGAACGTCGAGGCTGATCGCCAGCGTGGATTGTGCGCTCGGCCCGCTCTGGAATCCGGTCCGGCTCGCCGAGGACATCGCTCTCGTCGACAATATGAGCCGCGGCCGGTTGCACACCACGGTCGGCCTCGGGTACCGCACCATCGAATATGGCGCAATGGGCGTCGATTTCGCGCGCCGGGGCGCTCTGATGGACAGCCTGCTCGAGCGGATGCTGTCGGTATGGTCCGGCGCCGAGGCCGAAGCGGGAATCTGCACCGGCACCTGGACCCGGCCGCATCCGCCCCTGTACGTCGGCGGCGGCGCCCGTGCCACGGCGCGACGTGCGGCACGATTCCGGCTGCCCCTCAGCCTCGCCGACCACCTGCCCGACATCGCCGCCTACTACCGCCAGCTGTGTGCCGACGCCGGCATGACGCCGCTCATCCTCATGCCGGGACCGGTTAACCGCGGAATGATCTTCCTGCACGAGGACCCGGACCGGGCATGGGCCGAACTCGGCGACCACATCCTTTGGGAGGCGGTCACTTACGGCGGATGGTCGACCGACCAACGGTCCCTGATGCATTTGCCCGGCGTGCAAACGCTGGACGAGGTCCGTGCGTCGGGCCGGTACCGCTTCCTGACTCCCGACGAGCTGATCGCGGAGGTGCGCGACGCCGACGACTACGGACCGCTCGTGATGCACCCACTGGTCGGTGGCATGCCCGTCGACGAAGCGTGGAAGTCGGTCCAATTGCTCACCGACAAGGTCCTGCCCGCGCTGAACTAACGGGCCAACCGCAGATTGCGCCCCGGAATAAGCGGGTATGCGGCCAGCCATGAAATCTGGAGCAAGGACCCTGACGCTCGTCGGCGGCGCCGCCGCACTCGGTTTGGCGGTCGCCCTAAGTGGTGGTACGGGCGCAGGCACGTCGGCGAGCAAGGCGCCCGAGGCGCCGCCGACGCCCACGTCGTCCAGTCCGGCCCCACCGCCACCACCGCCCGTTCCCGGTGGGGCCTATGGGGGCAGCGGGAGCACAGGCACGGGTGGCGGCGCCGCTGGGGGTGCTGGCGGAGGCGCCGGTGGGGGCGGTTAGGCGCGAGCTGGCGACCTATCGCCGGGCCCGGCCCAACGACCCATATCGCCGCGACCACAACCAGGGCTAGCCGCCGCATCACCAGACCAAGCGTCGGTGCTTGAATGGTGAGATGGGTGACCCCGCGCCCCAAGTGGCGATTTTGGACGACTATGCCAAAGCGGCCCTGCGGCTTGCCGACTGGTCATCGGTGCAAAACCGGTCCCGCGTAACCGTTTTCGATCGCCACCTCTCCGAGGACGAAGCGGCGGAAGAGCTGCGGCCATTCGATGTGATCTGCACCCTGCGCGAGCGGATGGCGCTACCGCGAACGCTGCTCGCGCGGCTGCCGAACTTGAAACTGATCACGATCGTCGGAAGAAGCCTGCCCAATCTGGACCTGGATGCGGCAACCGAGCTCGGCGTCATCGTCGCCCACACCGACTTCGCCCATCCGCGATTCCGATCCGTGCACGACGCCACCCCCGAATTCGCCTGGGGGTTACTCATCGCCACGGTACGCAACCTGGCGGAAGAACACCGGCGCATGCGAGGCGGCGGCTGGCAGGTGACGACGGGTCTCACGTTGTCCGGCAAGACGCTCGGGTTGCTCGGCCTGGGCCGGGTGGGCAAGCGGATGGCCGAATACGCGAAAGTCTTTGGCATGGACGTCATCGCGTGGAGCCAGAACCTCACCGCGGACGCCGCCGCGGCGGCCGGCGCGCGCCGGGTCGAGAAGGCGACGCTCTTCGAGGAGTCCGACGTGGTCTCCATCCACGTCGTTTTGTCTGAACGCACCCGCGGTCTGGTGGGTGAGCCCGAGCTGGCCCTGATGAAGCCGCAGGCATACTTGATCAACACGTCGCGGGGCCCGATCGTCGACGAGGCCGCGATGATCGTGGCTCTCGAGACCGGGCGCATTGCCGGTGCGGGGCTGGACGTCTATGACGTCGAACCGCTGCCGTCGGATCACCGGTTAAGGCAGCTTCCGAATGTGACGCTGTCGCCCCACCTGGGTTACGTCACCCGTGAGATGCTCGCCGCCTTCTACTCCGACACTGTGGAGGCGGTGACCGCGTGGCTGGACGGGGCCCCGATCCGGATCGCGAACCCCGAGGCGTTGCGGGGTTGATCAGGTGCGCTTCCGTTTCCAGTGCTGGCTCTTGACCGCTTCGAGTGCTTCGGTGACGTAGCGGTCCAGTGGCCAGGGGCGACCCGACTGACGTACCCATTGCTGGAAACCGAAATCGGCTGCTGCGAAAGCGAGTTGGACCAGCAAGCCGGGACGGAGGTCGGCGTCGGAGTTCACGCCCATGCGCTCGGCGATCAGCTTGGCCGCCCGCTCCTTGTCGGCGGGCGTGTGAACGGTCACCTTACGCAGCAGGTCGGGGGCCACCAGCAGCGCTTCTCGCCACTCGTCGGTATCCGCCTGGTCGAACGATCGGGTCCGCGTGATGATGGCGTTGATCAGTGCGACATCGGGTGGCTCACTCGCGGGCCGCTGCTCGAGCAGGTTGACGATCGCTGCGCCGCCATGGCGAACGGGTGCGAGCAGCAGCTCTTCCTTCGTTGGCACGTACCGGAAAAATGTTCGCGGCGAAACTCCTGCGGCAGAGGCGATTTCCTCGGTCGTCACGGCGTCGTATCCGCGCTCGACGAAGAGCCGGAACGCCGCGCGCCTGATGTCGGCCCGGATCTGGGCGCGCTGCCGGTCCCGCAGCGATTCTCCTCTGGTGGGAAGGGTCACCGGAAGCAGCCGATTCCACCGTCGACGTGAATGGTCTGGCCGGTGATGAACGTCGCGTCGCTGCCCAGCAGGAAGGCCACCAGCGCGCCCACGTCGGTGCGGACATCCCCTATCCGTTTCATCGGCACGCGCCGCACGGCCTTCTCGTACTCTCCGGGGGCGAACGACTTCCAGAACTTCACACCGTCCGATTCGGCGAACGGGCAGATGACGTTGACCCGGATGTTGTCGCGCCCCCACTCCAAAGCGGCGACCTTCGACAGGCCCCGGATGGCCTCCTTGGCGGCGGCGTATCCGCCCCATTTCGGCTCGCCGCCGGTGCCCGTCCCGGAGCCGAGATTGACGATCGAGCCGCCGCCCGCCTCGACCATCACGGGGTGCACGGCCTGCATGAGCAGGAAGGTCGCCCGCGGGCCGACGTCGTGACCGAGCGCGAAGTCCTCCGTGGTGATATCGACGAACGCCTTGGGCTCGTTGGTGGCGATCGCATTGTTGACCAGGCCGTGCACCGTGCCGAAAGCGTCGACCGCGGCCGTCACAATTCGTTGGGCGCTGTCCGGGTCGCGCAGGTCAGCCGTCAGCTTCTCGACGCGTCCCAACGCCGACAGTTCGGCGGCCGTCTTGCCCAGCAACTCGTCCTGGATGTCGACCAGCAGCACCGCCGCTCCGCGTTCCAGCAGTGCGGCGGCGGTGCCCTTGCCCACGCCTTGGGCGGCGCCGGTGACGATTGCGACGTGCTCGCGCATCGAGGAGGGATGGCTGTAGGTCATGTGACCGGTCCCATCCGCAGCGGGGTCCCACGATGCATCTCGTAGGTGCTGCGCGCTCCGTCGGGCAGCTGGATGAACTCGACCGGGGTTCCGTCCGGGTCCTTGACGAAAAACATTCGCACCCCGCCGATTTCGAAGGGTTTCTGGTCGGGCGGGTAGCCGGCCGCGCTAACACGGCGGTGGGTGTCGTCGAGATCGGGCACCGACAGGGAGACGTTGTGAATCCCGGTGATACCGCGACGCGCGGGCCGCTGATCGGCAGGGCTCGCACCCAGTGAGAGCAGTTCAACCATCAGCCCGCCGAGCAGCCCGCCCACCACCCGGCCCTCCTGTTTGCGGGTGGCGTGCAGCACCGCGTCGAAAGGCTCACCGGAGATGAGGGTTTCGAACACGATCTCCATGCCGAGCAGGTCGCGGTAGAACGTCAGGGCACGGTCCATGTCGGTCACACCGACGACGAGGTGACAGAACGATACGTCGCCGAGGGCGCCGGTCATGACGAGGCGAGTTGGGGTGCCGGGCGGCCCGCGAACATGGGCAGGTCCAGGTAAGTCTTGATGCCGGGTCCGGCGGCGCAGACGTCGGGGATCGCGTTGACGCAGTGATTGGCCGTGGCCACCACGCCGGGGTTCTTCACCAGCCCTTCGGCGATCGTCTCGGGCTGCAGACCCTTGAAGGTGAGGCTCACGGTGGGATCACCGGTGATCTCCACCTCGAAGCGTTCGCCCCGGCCGCCGAAATTCCACGCCGGCTCCAGGTTTTCCTCACCCATCAGCCAGTTGACCGCGGCCGTGATGACCGGCTCGCCGTCTACCAGGGCCTGCCAGCGGAACCGGCGCGCGGCCACGGTTCCGGTGGTGATCGGGAACGGTGCGTAGTCGATGTCGGCGGTCGCGACGGCGACATCCTGGATGGTCCTGATGTTCGGTTCGATGCGAAATCCCATGTGATCTGCGATCATTCGCACCGACTGCTTGAATCCGGCATCGAGCAGCCCGGCCATGGGCCCTTGCATGGCTTCCTCGGGGGTGCCGCCGAAGCCCATGATGTGGCGCACGACGTCCGGGGCGTTGTAGGTGCGGATGTCGGAAAATTCCTCGGCGCGGATGTGGGTGACTGCCGACGACAACGACGAAAGCATCAGCGGGAATCGTTCGGTGATGCCCCCGGGGTGGATCCCCGAACCGTGCAGGGTCACCTTGCCTTCCACCGCCGCGTCGGCGACGGCCTGGTGCCGGCGGTTACCCGGATCGGGATACACCCAGCCGACGGGCGTGACAACGTTCTTGCCGGATCGCAGGATCGCGATCACCTCGTCGTCGTTGGGTATCAGCGGGCTGTACATGACGCAGTCGGCGTCCAGCGCCAGGATCTCGTCGATGCTGGAAGTGGCGGTGACACCGAGGTCCTCAGTTCCGAGGATTCGCCCGACGTCGACCCCGTTCTTGTCGGCGCTGTGCACCCAGCAGCCCGCCAGCTCCAGCTGCGGATGGTTCAGGACGCACGCGATGGCCGCCTTGCCGACGCCTCCGGTCGCCCACTGGATGACACGAAGCTTGGACGGACTACTCATCTGCTGACCTCCGAATTGCATGCCCTTACACGCCCACGACCGGACTGGCACAGTATGACCCGCTGACAGTGACTGTCAACATCGACTGCGAGTGGGAAGGCCTGTCATGAGCATCCTTGACGGCAAGGTCGCGATCGTCACCGGCACGAGCCGCGGTGTGGGCGTCGGCATCGCCCACGAACTGCTCCGCGCCGGTGCCACCGTCGTCGGCTGTTCGCGTTCGCCGCTGGACGCCATCCCCGGTTGCGAAACCGACTGGGCCGCCAGGGCCTACCAGAAAGTGTGTGACCAAGGGGACTACCGCGCGATCGATTCCTTCGTCTCCGACGTCGTCGCCGAGCACGGGCGGATCGACATCCTGGTGAACAACGCCGGCGGTACCGTTCCGGCGCCGCACGCCGACAGCATTCCCGAGCTGGTGCAACGCATTCAGGGGGCGCCAGCCAGCGACGACGAATATGAGCGCACCGCGCTGTTCCACGCGTACGCGGTGCAGATGAACCTCATCAGCCCGCTCTGGTTCGCCATCCGCGTCTACCGGCAGATGCGTACCCAAGACGGTGTTGGCTGCATCATCAACATCTCCAGCGGGGCCGGCCATCCGGCCGGGTCGCCGACGTTGGTTTCCTATGGCGCGGCCAAGAGCGGGCTCAACCATCTCACCCGCTCGCTGGCCGAGGAGTGGGGGCCCAAGGTGCGGGTCAATTGCATCGCGCTGGGGCCGACGATGACCGAGAACTTCCGGTCGTTCGTGTTGCCCAAGGACGACCCAACGGGCGCAGAGTATTTCGCCGCGATTCCGCTACGGCGCGCGGGCGACCCCGCGGAGGTGGGCAGGGTCTGCGTGTTCCTGGCCGGCGGGGAGGCCGACTTCGTCAACGGCACCACCATCGAGCACGACGGTGGCATGCTGCCCGGCGTGCTGTACGAAGCAGGCCTGAAGACCATCACCGATCTGCTCTAATCGTCACCATGAGCAACTTGGAGCCCACCGCCGAACAGTTCGCGGCCCTGGCCGCGCGGCCCGCCGACGCACCCGTGGTGATGGTCAACCTGTTGAAGTTCAAGACCCCGGATGGCCTGGAGTCCTACCTGCGCTACGGGCAGGAGGTCGCACCGCACCTGCAGCGGGTGGGTGCCACCGTCCGCTACGCGGGAACCGCACCGGCCTTCGTCATCGGCGACGGCGAAAAGCCATGGTGGGACGCCATTCTCATCGTTGAATACCCGACGCCGCAGGCGTTCATCGACATGGTGACCACTGCCGAGTACGCCGAAGTGCACCAACACCGCGCCCCCGGGCTCGATCGGGGTGATCTGATCGCCACGTCGGTGTGGTCACTCGCGGGCGGCTGACACTCAGAGCTTGTATCCGATAGCGCGCAGCAGATCGTGGCGCTCGGCCGCGTCGCGGTCGCCTTCCACTCCGACGGGAGTCTGACCGTCGATGACACCCACGATGCCGCGACCGCGCGGGGACTCCGCGACAATGACTTCAACGGAATTGGCTGTGGCGCAGTAGATCCCGCAGACTTCGGGCACCGCTTTCACGGGGTTGAGGACATTGACCGGAAAGCCCTCCCGCAAGAAGATCACGAAGCTATGTCCGGCCGCGATGGCCAGCGCGGCGCGAGTTGCCAGGTCGACCAAGTCCGCGTCGTTGCCGCTGTGGCGAACCAACCGCGGTCCGGACGCTTCGCAGAAGGCCACGCCGAACCGCAGCGATGGGCTCACGCCGACCAGGGCCTCGTGCAGGTCTTCGACCGTTTTGACGAAATGCGCCTGACCGATGATCACGTTGACATCCTCTGGCTTGTCAACGGCCACCACATCCCAGGTCAACGATGGTGTCGTCACGAACCCATGCTGCCACCCGGCTGCGGGCCTACGGTACGGCCTTTTGTCCTTTCGGTCGGGTCGAAAGACCGCGATGTTCGAAGAGCGCCTTCGGCCCGGCGTCCGTCGAGGTCTAATTGATGGATGGAACTGATGATGCCCACCGACGCGATATTTCTGCTGGGAGAGTCGCGGGAACACCCCATGCACGTCGGCGGTCTGCAGTTGTTCGAGCTGCCGGAGGGCGCCGGCCGCGGCTTCGTCCGTGACCTCTACGACCGCTTGGTCGCGCAGGATGATTTCCAGCCCACATTCCGCAAGCATCCGGCGACGTTCGTCGGTGGAATCGCGAACCTGGGCTGGTCTTACGACAAAGACGTCGACATCGACTACCACGTCAGGCGCTCGGCGGTGCCGTCGCCCGGCCGGATCCGTGAACTGCTCGAGCTGACCTCGCGGTGGCACAGCAGCCTGCTCGATCGTCATCGTCCGCTGTGGGAAACGCACATCATCGAGGGTCTCAAGGACGGCCGGTTCGCCATCTACACGAAGATCCACCACGCACTGATCGACGGCGTCTCCGCGCAGAAGCTGATGCAGCGCGCGTTGTCGACCGATCCCGACAATCGTGAGATCCGCGCGCCATGGAGCCTGCCCAAAAGCAAGCGCAAGAGCAACCCGGTAAGCCCGCTGACTTCGGCGCTGCGGGCGGCGGGATCCCTTGCGGCGCTCGCCCCGTCGACGCTTTTGCTGGCCCGAGCGGCGCTGTTCGAACAGCAGCTGACGCTGCCGTTCGGAGCCCCGCGCACCATGCTGAACGTCAAGATCGGCGGCGCGCGCCGCTGCGCCGCGCAGTCATGGTCGTTGGACCGGATCAAGAGTGTCAAGAAAGCCGCCGGCGTGACGGTCAACGATGTCGTCCTGGCGATGTGTTCAGGCGCCCTGCGCTACTACCTGCTCGAGCAGAACGCGCTACCGGACACACCGCTGATCGCGATGGTCCCCGTCAGCCTCCGCACCGAAGACGAGGCCGACGCCGGGGGCAACCTCGTCGGAGCCATCCTGTGCAATCTCGCCACCGACACCGACGATCCCGCGCAGCGACTGCAGACGATCAGCGATTCGATGCGGAGCAACAAGGAGGTGTTTTCGCAGTTGCCTCGTTTCCAGGCGCTGGCGCTGTCCGCAGCCAATACGTCAGCGCTCGCGTTGGCGGCGGTCCCCGGCTGGGTGGCGTCGACGTCGCCGCCGTTCAACATCATCATTTCCAACGTAACGGGGCCTACCCAGCCGATCTACTACGGGGGCGCCCGGCTCGACGGAAACTATCCGCTGTCGATCGCGCTGGACGGACAGGCGCTGAACATCACGCTGGCCAACAACGCCGGAAACCTCGACCTCGGCTTGGTGGGATGCCGTCGCAGCGTGCCGCACCTGCAGCGTCTGCTCGCGCACCTCGAGTCGTCGCTCAAGGACCTGGAACGCTCGGTCGGGTCCTGAGCGAATGCCGAAGCTCAGTGCGGGTGTGCTGTTGTACCGGACCCGCGACGGCGTCGTCGAGGTCCTGATCGCCCATCCGGGGGGCCCGTTCTGGGCGCGAAAAGACGACGGGGCGTGGTCGATTCCAAAAGGGGAGTACGCCGAGAGCGAAGATCCGTGGGCGGCCGCGCAACGCGAGTTCTTAGAAGAACTCGGGCTTTCGGCCCCGGCCGGGGCCCGGCTGGATCTCGGCCAACTCAAACAGTCCGGCGGCAAGCTGGTCACCGCCTTCGCCGTTTGCGGCGACTTGGACGTGACCGACGCGCGCAGCAACACCTTCGAATTGGAATGGCCGAAGGGTTCGGGCAAGTTTCGCGAGTTCCCGGAAGTCGATCGGGTGGGCTGGTTTTCGGTGGCGCAGGCCCGCGTCAAGCTCCTGAAAGGGCAACTCGAATTCTTAGACCGATTGATGGCGTATCCCGATTTGGCGGGGTTACACGAAGGGACCTGACATGCAGACGTTACGCACACCCGACGAGTCGTTCGACCGCGTGCCCGACTTTCCGTATGCGCCCAGGTATTGCGAAATATCGGACGGCGAAGGCGGGACGCTGCGGGTCGCCTGGGTGCAAGACGGCCCCGAGCGCGCCGACCCGATCCTCATGCTGCACGGCGAACCGTCGTGGTCTTTCCTGTACCGCAAGATGATTCCGGTACTTGTCGGCGCCGGACACCGGGTCATCTGCCCCGATCTGGTCGGGTTCGGTCGCTCGGACAAACCAACCCGCCGCGAGGATCACAGCTACGCGCGCCACGTCGAATGGATGCGCGCGGTGGCCTTCGACGTCCTCGACCTTCGAAACGTGACCCTGGTCGGCCAGGACTGGGGCGGGCTGATCGGTTTGCGCCTCGCCGCCGAACACCCCGATCGATTCGCCCAGCTGGTCGTGGCCAACACCGGCCTGCCGACCGGGGAGCAGCCGATGCCCGACGTCTGGTGGCGTTTTCGCGAGGCGATCACCACCGCGCCGGAGCTACACGTCGGCGCGTTCGTGCAGGGCGGCTGTCGGCAACCGATGAGCGACGACGTGCGCGCGAGCTATGACGCGCCGTTCCCCGGCGACGAGTACTGTGCGGGTCCGCGGGCCATGCCGGGCTTGGTGCCGACCTCGCCGGACGATCCCGCGGCGGCGGCCAACAAAGCGGCGTGGGCCAAACTCTCGGCGAGCCCCACTCCAATGCTGGTCGCCTTCAGCGACAGCGACCCGATCACCGGCCCGATGGGCGCCATCTTCCAACGCGAGATGCGCGGCGCGCAGGGAATCGATCATCCCCTGATCCGCGGCGCCGGACACTTCCTGCAAGAGGATGCGGGCGAGGAGCTGGCGGGCCACATCGTCGAGTTCCTCCGTCGCTGAAACTACGTGCGGTCCGCCTAGGGGCAGAATGGCCGCATGACGACCGCGCCGACCGATTCCCAGGGGTTGCTGCTGCAGCTGCTGGACCCGGCCAACCGGCCCGACCCGTATCCACTGTGTGCGCAGTTTCGCGACGGCGGCGCGCTGCAATTGCCCGGCGCCAACCTGACCGTCTTCTCAAGCTACCGAGACTGCGACGAGGTGTTGCGGCACCCATCGTCAAGCAGCGACAACGTCAACTCGACGGTCGCCAAGCGGCAGGCCGAGACCGGCACGGCGCCGCGCAGGCAGGGCCCGCCGGGCTTTTTGTTTCTCGATCCACCCGATCACACCAGGCTGCGCAGGCTGGTCAGTAAGGCATTCGCGCCGAAGGTGGTGAACGCGCTGGAACCCGATATTCGTTCGCTGGTCGACGGAATGCTCGATCGGGTCGCCGAAAAGGGCCACTTCGACGTCGTCGAGGATTTCGCCTATCCGCTGCCGGTCGCGGTGATCTGCCGGCTGCTCGGCGTGCCGCTCGACGACGAGCCCCAATTCAGCCGTGCATCCGCCCTGCTCGCCCAGGCGCTGGATCCGTTCTCGACGATTACCGGAGTGCCGCCCGAGGTCGCGAATGAGCGACAGCAGGCCGGAACGTGGCTGCGCGAGTACTTTCACGGCCTGGTCGACCGCCGCCGTTCGACACCCGGTGACGACCTGCTGTCGGGGCTGATCGCGGTGGAGGAGTCCGGAGATCAACTGACCGAAGAGGAGATTGTCTCCACCTGCAATCTGCTCTTGATCGCCGGACACGAGACGACGGTGAACCTGATCGGGAATGCGATGTTGGCGATGTTGCGCGATCGCGGCCAGTGGAGCCGGTTGGGCGCCGACTCCGGACGAGCGTCGGCCATCGTGGAAGAGACCCTGCGGTTCGACCCACCCGTACAGCTGGTCGGGCGAATTGCTCTCGCCGACATGATGATTGGTGGAGTCGAGGTACCGGCGGGCGATGTCATGATGTTGGTCCTCGCCGCCGCCCACCGTGACCCTGCGGAATTCGACCGGCCCGATCTCTTCGACCCGGAGCGGAAAGGATTGCGACATCTGGGTTTTGGTCGGGGAGCGCACTACTGTCTGGGCGCGCCGCTGGCCCGGCTGGAAGCAAGTGTCGCGCTGGCGGCGGTAACCGCGCGCTTCCCAAACGCGCGGCTGGACAGCGAGCCGCAGTACAAGGCCAACGTCACGCTGCGCGGACTGTCGCGGCTGTCCGTCGCGGTCTAGATCACCCGCGCTCCCAGGGCGGGCTCTCGCCCATCTTCTTGTAGTACTTCGCCAAGTGGCTCTTTACACGGTCGACGTCCGCCTTCGGCAGGTCGATGCCGCCACGGGCGCCGTCCATGATGGCGCCGGCCGCCATCACACCACGCGGCACAGCCTTGAGGTCGCCGCCGACGACATCGGCGATCAACAGTTTGTACGCCGTGAAGTTGTCCTTCTTGGCGTTGTCGTACCAGACGTGGGCGTCGCGGTACTTCTGGTTCGGTGCGTCCTGCGCGTCGGCCCATTTGCGGACGCGCTTCTCCGCGGCGTCACCGTCCCACTTGCGATCGCGATCGGCCAACGGCAGGTCTTGAAACGCTGTCACTGACATGTACGTCCGCGTGCCCGCCCGCGGCGGGCGCTAAACGCCGGGGCCGTCGAATGGCGGCTGTCTTTTCGCGCACGGCCTCCACGATGCGTGGAGTTTCCCTGTCTCTGAGCTGCGCGAAAGCAGGGGTGCCCAAGTTTTCGCCGGATCCGCCGAACCTCCCCCCGACGGTAATCGTCTTTATAAGTAACGAATGCCGCCACTCGTCCGACGACCAAGGGAGAGGATGATGGGAGACAGGCATCACGATCCAACTGATCATTTCCGGACCACGCAACCGCACGCCGGCATGACGATGAAGGACAACCTCTTATGGCCGGGGCTCATCCTGCTAGCTATCGGGGTATCCGGGATGATAAGCACTGCGGCGGTCGCGGCCTACGGACATTACGAATGGCTCGCCACGACGGGATTGGTCGCCGGACTGGGAACCATCGCCGGAGCGCTGTGGTGCGTTGTGGAGCGTCGCCGTGTGGCTCGGATCGACGAGCAGGTATATCGACTACGGCGACGCCCGCGACGCCAGCGCGCCGACGGCTCAGAAATGATCGGCGAATTGGCAAGGGAATTAAGCGAATTGGATGTGTCAGGCGTGCAGCAAAAGTGCTGATCGCGGGTGCATCGCGCTCATAAAAGCGATCAGCGAAGTCCAGCTGACGGCGCGGTCGTCTTTTCCTGCCTAACCAGCCGCCGCTTTTCTAGCTCGATCCCAAACCGGGCACGATGTCGCCGAGGCTGAAGGTGACCGGCTGTTCGAGTTGTTCGTATGTACACGAGCGCGGCTCGCGGTCCGGGCGCCACCGGTTGAACTGCGCGGTGTGACGAAAGCGCCGGCCTTCCATGTGGTCGTAGCGAACCTCGACAACGCGCTCCGGACGCAGCGGCACGAACGAAAGATCCTTTCCGGCGTTCCAGCGCGAGAATTCGTTCTTGCGCGGCGTCCGTTCGCCGGCCTCATGGGCAGCCCAATTCCACGGGTGGTCCTCGAAACCGGTGACGAGCGGCTGCAGCTCGGTGAACAGGCGCCGTCGTTCGGCCATTGGAAAGGCGCCGATCACCCCGACGGACGCGAGCTGACCATCCTCTTGGTAGAGCCCGAGCAGCAGCGAGCCGATGGCGTCTCCGCCGGACTTGTGCACGCGGTAGCCGGCGACCACGCAGTCGGCGGTCCGCTCGTGCTTGATCTTGAACATGACGCGCTTGTCGGGCTGATAGGTGACGGTCAGCGGCTTGGCGATCACACCGTCGAGGCCGGCCCCCTCGAATTCGTCGAACCAGCGCCGCGCAACCTCAACATCGGTGGTGGCCGGAGTGACATGGATCGAAGGCCCCGAGTCCGCCACGGCATCGACGAGGGCGGCGCGCCGCTCGCTGAATGGTCGCCGCAGGTAGTCTTCGTCGCCCAGGGCGAGCAAGTCGAATGCGATGAAGGACGCCGGTGTCGCCTCGGCGAGCATCCGCACCCGCGAATCTGCTGGGTGGATGCGCTGTTGTAGTGCCTCGAAGTCCAGGCCGTGGTCGGTTGCGATGACGATCTCCCCGTCGATCACGCAACGCTCGGGCAGCTCCGCGCGGACCGCGGCCACCAACTCGGGGAAATAGCGCGTCATGGGCCGTTCGTTGCGGCTGCCCAGCTCCACTTCGTCGCGGTCACGGAAGCAGATGGACCTGAATCCGTCCCATTTCGGTTCGTATGACGCATCGGGCGGGATCGACCGCACCGATTTGGCAAGCATCGGCGACACCGGGGGCATGACGGGTAAGTCCATACGCCGATTGTGCTGGAATCTTTGGTATGGCCGCTGCAGAAGAGCTCGACGTCGACGGTATTGCGGTTCGCCTGACCAATCCGGACAAAGTTTATTTCCCCAAGTTGGGCTCGAAAGGCACCAAGCGGCGGCTGGTCGAGTATTACCTCGCCGTGGCTGGTGGTCCGATGCTCGACGCGCTCCGTGACCGGCCCACTCATCTGCAGCGCTTCCCGGATGGCATCGACGGTGAGGAGATTTACCAGAAGCGGGTCCCGCAGCATCACCCCGACTATCTGCAGACCTGCCGGGTGACGTTCCCGTCTGGACGCACCGCCGACGCGCTGAAGGTGACGCACCCCTCCGCCATCGTCTGGGCGGCACAGATGGGCACCATCACCTTGCACCCGTGGCAGGTGCGCTGCCCGGATACCGACCATCCCGACGAGTTGCGCATCGACCTGGATCCGCAGCCGGGCGTCGCCTTCGAGCAGGCGCGCGAGGTCGCGGTTGACGTGTTGCGACCACTGCTCGACGAGCTCGGTCTGGTGGGATATCCCAAGACATCCGGCGGGCGCGGGATCCACGTCTTCCTTCGGATCGCCACCGACTGGGATTTCATCGAGGTACGCCGAGCCGGCATCGCGCTGGCCCGTGAAGTAGAGCGACGCGCGCCTGAGGCCGTCACCACTGCGTGGTGGAAAGAACAACGCGGTGAGCGTATTTTCATCGACTTCAATCAGAACGCCCGGGATCGCACCATGGCATCCGCGTACTCGGTACGCCCCACCCCGATCGCGACAGTGTCGACGCCGCTGACATGGGACCAACTGGCCGGCGCGGAACCAGACGACTACACCATCACAACGGTTCCCGATCTAGTGAAGGGCCGCCAAGACCCCTGGGCCGCAATGAATGACGTGGCGCAGTCGATCGCGCCCCTACTGGCGATCGCTGACGCCGACGAAGAACGCGGCCTCGGCGATATGCCGTATCCGCCGAACTACCCGAAAATGCCCGGAGAACCGAAACGCGTTCAGCCCAGCCGGGATACGGACTTGAAGAAGAACGGCAAAGGGAAGCAATAGAGCTTCGGCCCACGGGCGCCGAGCACTGCGCAGCCGCGATTTCGTTGTGCCACAGGGCGTGCGGCGATTTGTCACAGTGACGCCGGCGCGGCGCCTAGTCGACGGGCACGCTAAAGGAACCCTGACGGACATCGGTGCGCTGACTGGCACGCCCTATGGCCGAAGGCGGACCTGCAAAGTAGAGCGTGCCAGTAGCGCAACCCCGACGGCCTATGGCGTACAGGTGATTCCGGTCGCTCCACCGCTGCACGAGAAGGTAGGCACCGTGCAGCCGGAGCTCGTCAATGCGGTGAAGGCGAGGGCCAGGCCGAGGACAACCTTGTACTTCATACGAGACATGAACCACTCCATCCATCCGAGGAGAAATGTTACGCCCGAGACGAGTTATATTACGTGAGTACAATCCGGAATACTATGGGATTAAACGAATTTGCGAATTCCTGGTCCCCTAGCGGTCGATAGGTTGTAAGACCACGGCCATCGATTCCGGTATCGAAGGTCCCTGTGCCGCAACGACTTAAGGATCCGGGTCACCGTGATGTCCGCACTGGTTAGTGGGGCGGCCACATAGGGCAGCGCACCAGGAGTATCAGGCATTCGGCGGCAACGGATTCGATGCGGCTGTGCCGACGTGCATTAAAGCGCACAACGACCGCCCGGATCGCGCGATACACTTTCGTCACCGGCGCGCGCGAACGAAGCGTGCGACTCGCTGCTCAGATAAGTGCTTGGCGTGCAGGCAGTCTCATCTCGAGCACTACGACGAGAGCCGGTGCGCTAACTGGCACGCCGAGCACTAGGTGGGCCCAAAAGTGGGTCTTACCAAGGAAAGCGTGCCAGCAGCGCACCCCTCGAAGGCCGAACGGCCCCTATGGCGTGCAGGTAACTCCAGTGGCTGCAGTGCTGCAGTCGATCACAAGCGGCACCGTGCAACCCGAGGATGTTAACGCGGTGGCGGCCAGAATCAGCCCGAGGACAACCTTGTACTTCATACGAGACATGAACCACTCCATCCGTTAGAGGAGAGATGTACGCCCGAGGGGAGTTATGTTACGTGAGTGCAATGCGGAATGCTATGGGATTTACTAAATTTGCGGCGGCCTACTTCAACTGATTGAAAGCGCGGCATAGTCGTCGGCAACGCGGCCGGCGGATGCGTCCATGATGGCGACTGCGAGCCTGATTTGCATTCATTTTCCAAAATCTTCCGCAGGGGCGGGGCGCGGCATAAGATAGGGAATAGCGCGCGATCCGACCTACATTTCCAACAATGCAGGGCGATGCGAAACATGCTCGGGGGAACCGAGATACGGACTCTGGGGTCCCCTGCAGCGCTGCCGATTGTCGGCGATCCCCGCATTCGCTGTGCCCATTGCAATCCTGCCGACCAACTCGGTAGGCTGTCTGGACGACCACACCGCGCCGGTGTATACGCTCGCGCCAATCTCGGTCCGCTCTTCTCTCAAGTGCCAACACGGTGAATGCATTTCATGCCAGAGTGATCTTTCGTGTCCCACGGCACCGGCCTGATTAGATTCCAAATCCGGTCAACCCGACCGAGAAAAGTAGGCTTCTTCGCTATGCCGGTGGCTCTTCGTGCGTGGTGCGCAACGCTAGCTTTTGCGCTCTCGGTGCCGGTCAGTATTACCGCTGCGGGCGCGGCGCTCGCGACGCCGATCGGTAATGACGCCGGCGACCGGCTGGTCGGCTGGGACACCTATCGACGGCTCGACCGGTTGCCGTATCTGCGCACCGACACGCAGGCCCTGCAGCTTTCCAGTTTCGACCGCAGCGGCGGTGATTTCGACCTCTCCACCGGTAATCGCAACGGCACCGGAGGATGTTTGACCTCGGGCGGTGCCGGCTGCGTCATCGCGGAGGATCGCGGTGCCGGCGAGGTGGATTCGATCTGGCTCACCCGCGACGGCGGCAAGGTGACCCGGCTCGGGAACATCCGCGTCGAACTGGACGGACGAACGGTGATCGACGCTCCCCTGCAATCGGTGGTCGACGGTGCGTTGGGTGCGCCGTTCGAGTGGCCGCTCGTTGCGAATGCGGCGCAGTCGCCGGGTGGTGTGTACATCAAGGTGCCGATGCCCTACCGACAGTCGATGCGGATCAGCGTCGCGTCGAATCTCGAGTACTACCACGTCGACTATCGACAATTCTCGAGCGCCATGGGCGTGTCGACTTTCTCGCCCTCCGACCCCGCGCTCGACGTGCTCGCGATGCTGCGCGCCGCGGGCGCCGTCGACCCCAAACCGTCTGCGGCTGCGGCGGTTCACGACAACCGGGTCGTCGAGGTCCCGGCCGGGGCCGAGATGACCATCGCGGAATCGGCCGGCGCGGGCACCATCTCGGCGTTACGGCTGCAACTGCCCGAACCGGCGGACCAACTGCTGAGCGGCTTGCGGCTGCGAATGGACTTCGACGGCCGCACCCTGGTCGACTCGCCGCTCGGGGAGTTCTTCGGCGCCGGGCTGGGTGCCAACACCGTGCGGTCCCTGATGTTCGCGGTGGTCCAGCAGCCCGGGGGACCGCTGTCGTTGTCCGCATGGTGGCCCATGCCTTTCGCCCACGCGGCCCGCATCACGATTGTGAACACCACCGACCACCCGGTAGCCGGAATCGACAGCGACGTGACCACCGCCCCCGATGCCCAATGGGCGGCCGCGCTGGCCAGCGGTCGCGCCGGCTACTTCACCGCTCGCTCGCATTCCGGGCCGACGGTCGTCGGTCAGGACTGGTTGTTCGCCGACGAGCAGGGCCACGGGAAATTCGTCGGCGTCAGCCACACCATCCGCGGTTCTCGAATCAGGACCGCGTTCAGTGACGCCGCCCCTTACTTTCTCGAAGGGGCCGAGCGCGTCTACACGGACGGCGCCGGGTCGCCCCAGTGGTATGGCACCGGTACCGAGGACCTCTACGAGGGCGGTTGGTATTTCAAGGATGGCACCCGCTTCAGCGACCCGCTCACCGGGCAACCCGACCGGCGCACGGCCACCGCCGGCTGCGCCGACTACTGTGTCGCCGTTTATCGACTCATGCTCGCCGACGCCATCGATTACCATTCCGCGATCCGCTTCGGCATCGAGCACGGTAAACGGAACATGGTTCAACCCGACTACAGCTCAACAGCTTTCCTCTACACGCAGCCGAATGACACTCTTACGCCTGGCGACGACGTTCGCCCGGGCGACCCGGTCAGTCGACTCCTGCACGGCTACGCCGACATTGACGGCGCCGATCAGCTGCTGGTCAGCGAATATGAAGGGGCCGACGACACCCATCCGGTGATCGGGTCGGTCCGCGCCACCAACGCCGCGGTCACGTTCCACCTCGAGACCGACCCGGACAACCGCGGCATCGCGCTGCGCCGCACGTCGGATCAGGCGGACGGCTTCCAGTCGGCGGACGTCACCATCGATGGCGTTCCCGTCGGGAATTGGCTGCAGCCGCGCAGCAACGGCTTTCATCGCTGGCTCGACGACACGTACCTCTTGCCGCAATCGATAACCGCGGGCAAAGCGCAGCTGGCGATCACCCTCACGCCCACACAAGACTCCCCGCCGTGGACGGCCAGCCGCTATCAGATCGAGACGCTGACCGGCTCAACCGATTAGACCGCGGCCGACCGCACCACCCGGTTGGCGAGCAGGGCCATCACGACACCCGTCAACCCGCCGACGGGAGCCATCAACGACGAGCATCCCGACAGCACGAAGAACCCGAACGCGGCGCCGACGGTCAGCAAGGCCGCGTGCACGGGCGTCCAGCGCGCCATCGACGGCAACCGGAACGACAAGCCCATGCCAAGGAGTAGCGCCAGAACGTGACCGAACGCGGTGAAGTCCGCATTAAACGTGGCCACCAACCCGATGCCGAGCCACCAACCGATCCAGGCCGGACGCCAGCGCAACGGTATCGATGCGGTCAGGGCGCCCAGCACGCACACCGCGCCGTAGCTGATCCCGACATCGGTGGCTCGCGCGACCGAGAACGGCAACCATCCCGTCTCCACCGCGGCGACCAGCCCTACCGCGAGGATCAAGGTGGCGCCGATGTGGCCGACGGCAAAGGTGATCAGCAAGCCCCGACCGCGCCAGATGAGTTCGCCCAGCGCCAGGAGGCACACCAGCCCCGGCAACCAGAGATAGACGTCGCCCCCGTCGCTGACGAATGCGCTACCGACCAGGGCGGCCAGGTGGCCGTGCGCCAGGTTGTGCAGGTTGGTGCTCATTTCGCTCACGACCGAGGCGCGGGTGCGCGCACCCATGGCCGTCAGGGTGACGGAGACCGCGAGCAACAGGACGGCGTACGCCACCGTGACACGCAAGCGGTCGGCGCGTGCGCGAACGTTCGTGCCGGGCGACGTCATTGGCCGTTCCAACCGCGGTCGCGGGCCAGCAGGTCGGCCACGGTCTCCCGGCGCACCAGCTCGCGAGAGCGGCCGCCGGAGACCGCGACCAGCGGCGGCCGGCCCACCAGACTGGGGCTCGATACCGTCGAGTGCTGATAGGCGCCGGTGCAGGCCACCGCCAGCAGATCGCCGGGGTGGATGTCCGCGGGCAGCTCGACGTCGCGGGCGATCTCGTCACCGTGTCCATTCCGGCCCACCACGGTGACGGGTGCGCTGGCGGTCGGGCGGTGGCGGTTCGCCAGTGCCACCGTGTATTTCAGGCCCAAACTCCGCGGGTTGTCGGCCGGGCCGTCGTCCACCGCGATGAAGGTATGCCCGCCCGGCTGCCGCTTCACAGCGGTGACCCGGCACAGGGTCACCCCGGCGCGTGCGGCGATCGCCCGGCCGGGCTCGATCGCGATCTTCGGCCGCGGGAATCCGTGCTCCGCGCAAGCGGATTCCAACGCGGCATCCACGGTGGCCCCGAGTGACCGCAGGTTGAGTTCCGGGTCGCCCGAACGGTATGGGATCGCGTGACCGCCGCCGAGATTGAGCTCAGTGAGGACGACCTGATGGTGCTCGCGGACCGCGGCCATCACGCCGATCGTCTGCCGGATAGCCGCACCGTACAGCGAGGCGTCGGTGATGTGCGCCCCGAGTTGGCAGTGCAGCCCCACCAAGTCGAGCGACGGCTGGTCCACGACACGCCTGAGCGCAGCCTGGCCCCCCGCCAGGGCGAAGCCGAATTTTTGGTCGGGCGTCCCGACGTCGGGAATGACCCGCACCAGGACGCGCTGACGGTGCCGCGCCCGGCAGGCGAGCAGCGAGATCTCGCTGGGTGAGTCGATCACGATCCGCCCGACGCCGGCCGCGATCGCGTCACCGAGTTCAGTCGCGGTCTTCGCGCCGGCCAGCACGATCCGCGAGGGCGGGACGTCGGCAGCCAGCGCGGTGGCCAGCTCGGCGGCCGAGCACACCTTCACGCCGGCCCCTTCGTCGGCGGCCCAGCGGGCCACGTCCACGCTCAACAGCGCCTTGCCGCCGTAAATCAGCTCGGCATCGGGGAGCGTCGCGCGATAGCAGCGGATGCGGGCGCGAAAATCCTCCTCGTCCACCACGTAGGTGGGGGTGCCGTACTCGGCGGCGATATCGTCGGCGGCGACGTCCCCGACGCACAATCGGCCCAGGTCGTCGACGTACGCGCTGAGCGGCCAGACCGCGCGGTCGAGGTGCGGGTTCAGCCCGTGCCTCACCGACGGAAGCAGCTCGAAGAGCGTCATACATCCACGGTGCCGGTCCGGCCGCGGGCGTGCCGCCTTCTTAACGAAGCCTTCACACCCGGGCGGTAAATCTTCACAGATCCGGAACACTGGCCGTGATCGAGGCGATCACCTCGCTCGCCGGCAGGATCGCGGTCGCGTAGTTCGGGATGTTCACCTCGAGCGCGGCGCGCATCTCGACGTCCGAATAGTCCGCGGTTGCGTCGCGCACCACGGTGACCTCGTAACCAAGCTCCGCGCCGTACCGCACCGTGGCCTCGAGGCAGGTGTGGGCGATCAGCCCCATGACGATGAGCCGATGAATGCCGTGCCGCTTGAGCTGCAGGTCCAAATCGGTATTGGCGAAACCACTTGAACACCAATGCTCATGGGCGACGATATCGCCGGGTTGCGGTTCGAACCCGTCGCGAAGCTCACCACCCCAGGTGCCGAACTCGAAGGTCCTGCGCGACCACGCCGCCTTCTGGACGGGGGCGATGTATTTCCACGTCTCGTAGTCGCCGGGGCGGTATCGGCGATGCAGCGCGTAGAACACGCGGATGTTCGCGGTCCGCGCGGCGTCGAGCACCTGCCTCATGTGCGTGACGCAGTCGTTGCTCTCGATGACGTTCTTCAGGCGGTCCCACACCTTGCCGCCGGGGGAGATGAAGTCGTTGTACGGATCGATCACCACCAGCCCGGTGGTGTCCTGGCCAAATGTCACGCGGACATCATCCCTCTCCGGCGTCTTGACTGCCCGGTCTACCTGCTGCTAGACATGGGTTCGCCGCAAATTTGGGCGATCGCCCAAACGGTGTGGAGGTGAAGCATCGATGACCGTCGCCAGCGACACGGACGTCTACTACGACCCCTACGACGTGGACATCAACGCCGACCCGTATCCGACCTACGCGCGGCTGCGCGACGAGGCACCGATCTACTACAACGAGCGCTATGACTTCTGGGCGCTGTCCCGGCATTCCGACGTCGAGCGGGCGCTGGCCAACTGGGAGACGTTCTCCAACAAGCGCAGTGACATTTTGGAGCTCATCCAGTCGAAATTCGACATGCCCGGCGGCGTCATGATGTTCCAGGATCCGCCCGAGCACACCAGGCTGCGCGGCCTGATGGCGCGCGTGTTCACGCCGCGCCGGATGGCCGCCCTCGAGGACCAGATTCGGCAATACTGCGTGCGGTGCCTGGACCCGCTCGTCGGCTCGCAAGGCTTCGACATCATCGCGGAGCTGGCCTCGATGATGCCGATGCGGGTGATCGGGATGCTGTTGGGAATCCCTGAATCCGAACAAGTCTCGGTGCGCGACGCCAATGACGCCAACCTGCGCACCAAGCCGGGCGCACCGCTGAAGGTTGCCGACGCCGATTCGATCGCCGACGGCCGGATCTACGCCGACTACGTGGAATGGCGGTCCAAGAACCCTTCCGATGACCTGATGACGACGCTGCTCAACGTCGAGTTCGACGATGAGCACGGGGCGCACCGAAAGCTGACGCGCAAGGAGGTGCTGCACTACACGCAGGTGGTGGCCGGGGCGGGCAATGAGACGACCGGCCGGCTGATCGGCTGGCTGGCCAAGGTGCTCGCCGAGCATCCCGAACAGCGGCGCGTCGTCTATGACAATCGGTCACTGTTGACCCGTACCGTCGACGAGACATTGCGATTCGAACCGACGGGGCCGCACGTCGCGCGTTGGATGGCAAGGGATTTCGAGTGTTACGGCACGACGGTTCCCGCCGGCAGCGCCATGCTGCTGCTGTTCGGCGCCGCCAACCGCGACCACCGCCGCTACACCGATCCCGACACCTACAACGTCCGCCGCGACAACATCTCGCACATCACGTTCGGGAAGGGTGTGCACTACTGCCTTGGCGCCAACCTGGCCCGCCTCGAGGGTCGCGTTGCGCTGGACGAGATTCTCAACCGCTGGCCGGAATGGGGCATCGACTACGACACGGCGCAACTGGCCTCGACATCGACCGTGCGTGGCTGGGAGCGGCTGCGGGTCACATTGCCCTGAAACGGATTAACTCGGCATTTCGAACCGGTCGACGATCCGGCTCACCAGCGCGACGGCCTCCGAGTGGCCGGTCGTGGCGCCCAGCGCCTGCTCCAGGATGAGCATGCGGCCGACCGCGGCGATGATTACCGCGAGGCCGGCGGGCGGGAAATCGCCTGTGTCCAGGCCGTGTTCGCGGACGATGAAATTCAGGGCGGTGGTCTGCATCTCGCGCCAGCGCTGGAACCAGGCCGCGATCTCGGCCCTGATTTCCTTGCGGTGGTTGGCGAGACCCATGAACTCCAGCAGCAGGCGGGTGTCCTTCGGCTCGATGAGCGTGTCCCAGAAGGCATGCAGGGGGCGGTCGGATGCCAGCGCCCGCCGTTGGCGTTCCAGATAGGCGGCAGCGCCGCGCCGGAAGACGTTGAGGTAGAGATCGTCCATGGTCGGGAAGTAGTAGTGCACCAGGGCGGGTTTGACGCCGGCTTCGGCCGCCACCCGGCGCGACGTCGCCGCGGCGTAACCCTCGTCGACCATGATCCGGACCGTCGCGTCGATCAACATGTCGCGCGTCGTGGAGTCCCTGGCCATCAACGGACCCTAATTTGGGCGATCGCCAAAAATCAACACGGCGGGCGAGCGCAGGCCAAGTCCATGATTAGGGAATCGGTGGCCGGGGAATTGTCATCCGGACAGTTCAAAAAGTGAAGGAAAAATCGTGGCTCCAAGCTTCAAAGACGTCATCGCATCCAAATACCTGCTGCTGACCACCTTTACCAGGGACGGTCGCCCGAAACCGACGGCGATCTGGGGTGTGCCCGAGGGGGAGAAGCTCCTGGTCATCACCGACGACGGGTCGTGGAAGGTCAGGCGGATCAACAACACGCCGCGGGTGACGATCGCGAGGAGCGGATCCCTGGGCAAGCCGAAGAGCGAGCCGGTCGAAGCGATCGCGCGGGTCCTGCCGAAGTCGGAGACGCGGCGGGTGTACAACGCCGTGCTCAAGCGATACTGGTACCACGCGTGGTGGTTTTATGCGCACTCGATCGTGCGCGGCGGCGTCGACAAGGTGCACGTGGGGCTAGAGATCACGCCGGCCGCTTAGCGTCGCTCTTCGGGTCGATCAGGATCTTCGCGTGCGCCTCGGGGTCACCGAGTGCCTCGAAAGCGGCGTCAACGCCGGACAACCCGACCGTCCCGGTGATCAGCGGTGCGACGTCGACCTTGCCGTCGGCGAGCATATGCAGGGTGTCGCGGAACTCCAGTGGCGTGTAGCCGAGCACGAACCGCAGGTCGATTTCTTTGTTGATCGCCATGGCCGGCCGAATGCGGTCGGCACCCATGCAGACTCCGACGACGACGACGCGCGAGAACAGCGGCGCGCTGGAGATGATGTCGTCGATGATGCCCGGGACGCCGACGCATTCGAAGATGACGGGATGCTTGGGGGTGGCCGCGCCGGCCGCTTCCGCGGCGCGCCACACGTGCCACCACGGCAGCCGCAGCCTTTGTAGCTTCTCGATCGTGCCGACCGCGAGGTCGAACGCCTCGAGGATGCCTTGCAGATGCTTACGGCCGGCCTCGGTCTCGTAGGGCGAGTCCTGTGCGGGGTCGACGACGATATCGGCACGGCAGGCCGTCGCGAGCGCCCGGCGGCCCGCCGAGAAGTCGCTCGCGACGACGGTGCGCACCCCATGCGCCTTGAGCATGCAAATAATCGCGAGACCGATTGGCCCGCAGCCGATGACGATGGCGACGTCCCCCTTGCCCACCTCGCCGCGCCGAACGGCGTGCCACCCGACGGCCATCGGCTCGGTCAACGCGGCGACGTCGGGGGACAGTCCGTTCGGAACGGCGAACGTCAGCGACTGCTCGACCAGAAGCTGCTCGGCGTAGGCGCCCGGCGCCATGGTCGACAACCCGATCCCGTGCACCTCCTTGCCGCGCCGCAGCAGCGGCAGGGCGACGACCGGGGTGCCGGGCCGCGGGGCCTTGCGGGTGCCGGGACCGTAATCGATTACCTCACCGCAGAATTCATGACCGAACACCACCTGCTGATCCGATCGCATGAACGCGTCATATCCCGACTCGGCCATCACGTCGGCGAGTTCGTCGCAGTGCCGGCGCGCGTGCAGGTCCGATCCGCAGATGCCACATCGGAGGACGTCGATCAGCAACTGGCCTTTGCCCGGTGTCGGTGCGGGCAGGTCCACCACTTCGAGTTTTGCGTTGGTGCACGTGACGCTCTTCATCCGTCGATCCTCCTACACGGTGGCCGACTTGGAACCCTCCGGTTGCAGTCCCGCCGCCTCTTTCAGCTCTCCGTAGGCCCGTCGGGCGCACCGGGCGAGGCGCGGTAGGTCACCGAGCGCCGCGGCGTTGGCGATGAAACCGAAGTCCATGCTGTCGTGGTAGGACGCGAAGGTGGCGTTGAGTCCGATCGAGGCCGCGAGGGCGGAAACCGGGTAGATGCCGAGGAGGCGCGCACCGTTGAGGTATTTGATCTCCGCTGCGCCCGCCACGTTGGAAATTACGAGGTTGCACGCCGGGTGCGCGACCCGGTCCAGGTGCGTGGATGAACCCAGGCCGGCGAGCGCCACGAGCCCGGCCGCATAGGTG
Organism: Mycobacterium sp. 852002-53434_SCH5985345; assembly: GCF_001667155.1. Classification (NCBI taxonomy): domain Bacteria; kingdom Bacillati; phylum Actinomycetota; class Actinomycetes; order Mycobacteriales; family Mycobacteriaceae; genus Mycobacterium; species Mycobacterium sp. 852002-53434_SCH5985345. The sequence continues at coordinate 3,281 of NZ_LZIE01000072.1, read as the reverse complement.
AGTGCCGCCTCGCTGGACATGCGGCTGAGCTCCTTTTTGCACGCGGCGACCGAGTCCACCACTTGGTGGATCCGTTCCGGCATGCTCGCTCCGGGCTCTCCGAGTCGCGGAAACACGGCCGATACTCGCGTGCCGATCGTCGTGTCCCGGCCGCCGCGCAACGACACCGGACACATCGCAATGAAAGGGTGCGCGAAGGCTTGGCCCGTCTCGCGTAGGTAGGCGTGCAGTCCGGCATCGATGACCGTGACAGCCACGTCATTCAGGGTCGCCCCGAGGCGCCGCCCGACCTCATGCATCTCTTCGAGCGGCAAGGAAAGCGTCGCGAAGCTTCGCCCAATCTGCAGCGGGGCGTTGGTCGGGGCGTGTTGCGCCCCGAACGGCAGACTGCCCTCCAGATGTGATCGGACCATAGTCGCGAAGAGCTTGCGCAGCGCGCCGACCGAAATCTGGCTGAGCGCCTCGACCTGCGTGAGGGTAGCGCGAATCGAATCGGTGATCCGCGACGTGAGGGGTGTCGGAGGGTGTGGTGTGGGTTCCGGCGCGCCCAGCGCGAAGGCGGGCGTCGGGACGGTGCGCTCCCCGGTCGTGCTCAGCCCGGCGTAAAGCAGCTTGAGGCCGGATTCGCCGTCGATGATCGAGTGATGGGTCTTCGTGTAGATCGCGAACATACCGTCCGGCACTCCATCGATCACCCAGCACCGAAATAGCGGCCGGTTACGGTCGAGTTGTGGCTCGTGCAGATCCGCGACGAGCCGCAGCAGATCGTCGTAGGAGGAGCGTGCGGGCAGGGCCAGGTGTCCGACGTGGTAGTTGGGGTCCCACTGCGTCACCTCTCGGAAATGGGGCGCACCCCGACCGAGCAACTCCGGAACGTAGTTGAAGGGCGGTGCCGGCGCGCACGCTCGATACGCCTTCACGATCTCGCGCACTATCGGCGCGCGGCCGGCCGGCTTCTTGAACAACAGCATGGCGCCGACGTGCGTAGTACCGGCTGGCGACTCGATCAACAGCCATGAAAGATCCAGGGGTGGAATGGGTTTGGTCATGCCGTACCTCCAATCCGCAGTCCGACCCTGCCCGGGCGCGCATGACTCGAATCGATACGGCGATGGTCTCTCCGCCGACCACGGCCGGCGAGGGCATTAGGACCCCGTTTACGGCAGTCGTTAGTCCTTCAGCTGAGCGCCGCGCCCCGCTCAGCTCACGGCGCGAAGGGCTTCGAATGTGTCAGCCAGAGTCTCTTGCGGATCGCGGTAGGTGATGCCGAGTTCGCGCTCGCTGGGGGAATCATCGGACGCCGGCATCTGCGTGTAGTACTGCATCCCGGCCCATGTGAAGGGCGTATCGAAGGGTACGAACCGGCTGGCGCGATCCATTACCGCCCCAGCGACGCGCAGCGCGGTGTCGGGAATCGGAACCGAGACCATCGCAGACCCGGACACCTCGCCGAGCATCTTTGCCAACTCCGCCGCCGGAACGCGGTGGCCGCCAGCCATGTACCGGCGCGGCCCGCGGCCGGGCTCCAGCAGGGCCGCATGCAACGCGGCCAAATCGCGCACATCGACGATCAACCAGGCCCCGCTCCGCCCCGGGATCACATGCATCTGCAGGGCGGCCTTGACGCCTTCGCCGGCCTCGCCGAACTGGTCACCCACCGGCGGACCGATGACCATGCCCGGGTAGGTGATGTCCACCGGCGCGCCGGCATCCTGCAGACCGCGGGCATAGATCTCGACCTGCGCCTTGGAAGTCCCGTAGCCGTCCGCCCCGCCGACGACCGGCAGGTCCGCCGACAGCTCTTCGAGGCCGGCGTGAAAGAGCGCGCTGAAACTGGACACGTGGACGATCGGGTCCAGGCCCAGCTCGACCGACTGGCCGAGGACGTTCTGGGCGCCCTGCATGTTGGTGGTGAGCATTTCCGTCGTCTGGCGCGGGTCGGTGGCGACCAGGGCGGCGCTGTGCACGACGGCTTCACAACCGTCCAGCGCCTTGCGCACCGCTATCCGATCGGTGATGTCGGCGACGGCGAAGTCGGACACGTCGACGCCCAGCTTGGCCACCGTAGTCTCCAGCTTGCCGGGGTTGCGCACCAGAAATCGGATCGAGTGCCCCGCGTCCGCGATGGCTTTAGCCGTCCAGCCGCCGACGAATCCCGTACCGCCTGTGATCAGAACGCGCATGCTGCGATCTTTGCAGGGCCTTCCGGGCTACAGGTGACTGGAGGCGAAGTTGGCGGCCTGGCCCGTCATGCCGTTCATCCCGTAGGAAGTGTGCGCGGCGAAGTCGTCGCCGTTGCCGCTGCCGCACACCGGGTCGCCCTGGGCGCACAGCTCGATGGTCTTCGGCTGATACAGGGGGCCGATGGCCAGCGGCGGAGCGTGGTACTTCTGCAGGAAGTCGCCCGACGGCGTTCCGAATAGGGTGACCGCGGCGACATGGTTGGCGACATCGGTCGGCATGGGCGGGGGCACGGCCGACGCGGGCACCCCCGGCGGCACGGCCGCCGAGGTGACATACCCGGCCAGGGCGGCGCCCTGCGAGTACCCGCCGAGCACCTCGCGGGTGTTGGGGCAGTTCTTGGCGGTGGCTTCGACGTGCGAACTGGCGTCACGGATGCCGTCGACCACCGTCTGCGGGAAGTCGGGAGCCGAAAAGTCCGTGCTGGCGGGGTAATTCACCGCATACACCCCGAGCGACCGCGAGCCGATCTGCGAGCGCAGCGCGTCCACGAACGACCCGCCGATGCCGCCGATGCCGGGCGGCTCGCCCGACCCGCGGGCGAACACCACCTCGACATCGGGACACGGTTCCGCGGACGCCGATGGGCTGGGCGCGCTGGACACCAGGGCGCCGGCTACCAGCGCCGCCAGTCCAACGAGCGCCGGCAGCCGGCGCAGCGCGGAAAGCCCGCTCACTTCTTGAACGCGTCTTTCACCTTCTCGCCCGCGTCCTTGAGGCTGGACTTCGCCTGGTCGGCCCGGCCCTCGTCCCTGGTGTCGTGGTCTCCGGTCGCCTTGCCGACGGCCTCTTTGGCCCGCCCGCCCAGGTCTTCGATCTTGTTCTTCAGCTTGTCCTCGTTACTCATGCCGGTGTGGCTACCCAGCAATGGGCGAGGTTAAAACCCCGTCCTGCCATCATGGAGGGCGTGAGCGCCGCAATCGTGGTCGCAATAGTGGTGGGGCTGATGCTGCTGGGCGTCGGCATGGTGGTCAACCAGTTGCTTCGGCTGCGCAGGTATCTGAACGATTCGCCGACGGCTCCCCCGCCCGCCCCGGAGC
>NZ_LZIE01000071.1:0-14370 GCF_001667155.1 Mycobacterium sp. 852002-53434_SCH5985345 | reverse complement strand
GGCCCGGTGGCGCACGCCGGGCACGTACATCAGCTGAGCGATCGGAACAATATGGTCCACGACAACCGCAGGCCGCGAGGGATCGCTCGCCATGCCCGGTATCGGCGCGCCGTTGCGCGCCGGGTCGGGAGTGCCGACGCCCGGTTTGGCCTGCCCCTGCAGTATCAGATCATCGGGCCAAGGCCCCTTTTGACGCAGCTGCTTGAAGACTGGCTGCATCGGGGGAGCAACCGCTACCCCGCCGAGCGAATTCCTGGGCGGCGGCGCAGGCGGCGCATAACCCGGCGGCAGGCCAGCCTTCGCGGCGTTGATCTTGTCGATCCTGTCCTGGGAGGGTCTGGGCAGCGTTCCGTGGTCGGCCAATTTGGCTATGGCTGCGGCGCAATTGTTGAGGTTCGCTTGCGCCTGACTGCCGCGAGCATTCAGTTGGGCGGCTTCGGCATCGTAAGCGTCGGCGGCTGCCTGCTCCCTAGGCACGACGAAGTCATGGGGCTGGGCGTTGTGGCGGGCGATCTCGGCATTGACCGAATCGAGCGCCCCCTGCTGCGACTCACAACCCTGCGGAGGCCCCGGCGCGGCAGCACCGGTCGCCACGGACATCCCACCCGTAAGGCCGAAGAGGAACAGGACCGCGGCCAATATGAAGACCAGCGACCGGACAACCGCCGGCAGCCCCACCCGACTCATCGGCTCGTCACGCTTCATCTCGATGCGAGGTTACCCATTTTATGCCGCCCACCCGCGGTGACTTGCTTGCCGAAGGCCGCGAGCGCTTCGGTCGCCGGGTCAAAGGGGTCGGGGTCCGCTGCCATTTTTTCGGCGCACCTCGACAACGTCGCGCGATGGACATCGATTCGCGATCAACGCGTCGAAGCACTACTTTTCCTACCGTGATCTCGTCAGCTGCCAGTGCCCTCGCGCGGTGTGTTGCTCCCGTCCTGACCGTTGCGGCCGTCGCCTGGCTGGGCCCGCTGCATGTCGGCTCCGCCCCGGCGGTGCGCTTGGCCAGTGACGGCGACCCGTTGGCCGGAGCGCCGTTCTACGTCAATCCCAATTCGGCAGCCATGCGCGCCGCCCAGAGCGCCGACCCGCCGAGCCCCGAGTTGACCGCCATCGCCAACACACCGCAGGCGTACTGGATCGTTCCGGGCCCATCGGCTGGCACGGTCGGAAAGTACGTTGGCGATGCGAACGCTGCCGGCGCCATCCCCGTCCTGGCGATCTATGGAATCCCACACCGTGACTGCGGCAGCTTCGCTGCGGGCGGAATGGGCTCGGGCGCCGACTACCGAGGCTGGATCGACGGCATTGCATCCGGTGTGGGTGCCTCGCGGGTGGCGATTGTCGTCGAGCCCGACGCACTCGCGATGGCCGATTGCCTGTCGGCCGATCAGCGCCAGGAGCGCTACGACCTGGTCCGCTACGCCGTTGACACGCTGACTCGGGATCCGAACGCGGCCGTCTACGTCGATGCCGGTCACCTGCGCTGGCACAGCGCCGAGGACATGGCAGGCAGGCTGAAGCAAGCGGGCGTGGATCACGCGCGCGGTTTTAGCGTCAACACCGCGAACTTCTTCACCACCGAGGACGAAATCGGCTACGGGGAAGCGATTTCCGGGCTCACAAATGGATCGCACTACGTGATCGACACGTCGCGCAACGGCGCCGGCCCAGCGCCGGACTCCGAGCTCAACTGGTGCAACCCCAGCGGCCGGGCGCTGGGCACGCCGCCCACCGCGGCCACCGCGGGCGCCCACGCCGACGCCTACCTGTGGATCAAACGTCCCGGTGAATCCGACGGCTCGTGCGGCAAAGGTGACCCGGCCGCGGGCACCTTCGTGAGTCAGTACGCCGTCGATCTGGCCCGCAAAGGCGGGCAGTAGCCGCCTGCCGGGACGTCAGATCTTCAAATACCCCTTGTCGGCTGGGATTTGGGCGGCGGTGACCAAGGACGACGCGTCGCTGGCCAGCCAGACCACGATGTCGGAGATCAGGTCGGGCGCCGCCAGTGAGTCCGTCGGCAGCGCGCCCGGCGAGAAGCTGTGGATGTACTGCGGATGGTCCTGGAAGACCTGGTACATCGACAGGTCGTTACCCATCGGGGTGTCAGTGCCGTACGGGTGCACCGAGTTGACGCGGATACCGAACTCGCCGAGCTCGACGGCCAGCGAATTGGTGAGCCCGACGACGCCGAATTTGCTTGCGCAGTAATGTCCGCAGCCCGGGACGGCTTTGATCCCCGCCGCGGAACTGATGTTGATGATCGATCCGCCGTTACCAGCCGCGATCATCGGCGGCACTACGGATTTCATGGTGTTCCACAGCCCGGTGAGGTTGGTGTCGATGGTTTCCTGCCATTGTTGGGGCGAAATCTCCCATACCCGGCCCCAATTCAGCACGCCGGCGTTGGCGACGACGATGTCGAGTCGGCCGAACTGTTCGATCGCATTCGCCACGACCCGCTGCTGGCCGGCCAGGTCGCGGACGTCCACCTCGGCGACGAGCATCTTGCGGCCCTCGCCGTCCACCAGGCTGACGGTCTCGGCCAGGTCCTCGGGGAGCGCGGGGGGATAGCCGTTGTGTTCGGCGACCGGCGCGCACGCGTCGATCGCGACGATGTCGGCGCCGGCCCGGGCCAGTCGGACGCAGTGGGATCGGCCCTGGCCGCGGGCGGCCCCGGTCACGTAGGCGACTTTGCCGGCGAGCGGGGCGAAGGGATCAATCATGCCGACAACTCCTTAACGTGCGGCGCTGGCTCAGACTGGCCGCCGGAACCGGCTTGTCGTCCCGGAGAGCCTCCACCGGCATTTGCGCAGATTAGCGATATGTGTTCAAACCGGTCAACGCTTCGTCGGGCGTATGACGTCACGTGTGCAAGTTTTCGATCCCGGCGATGCGATCGGAATGACCGGCCGGGTGGCTCGGTTGGTTGTCGGTATGCCCACCGGAATCATCCTCATGGCCCGCCCGGATGCTGCCAACCTGGTTGACGACGTGATCGACCAGGCCCGAGAAGCCTACGGGCACGGCGTCACCCAGGTGTGGTTGCCTCAGCAGCAGAACTACGACGCGATCACGCTAGCGGCGCTCGTCGGGGCTGCGGTCCCCGGACTGGGGGTGGGCACGTCGGTGGTGCCGATCAACCCGCGCCACCCCCTGATCGTCGCCTCGTTGGCGCAGACGGCACAAGCCGCCGCGCACGGCAACTTCAGCCTCGGGCTTGGGTTGGGTGCCCGCCAGATCGAACGCCAGGCATTCGGCATGGACTGGTCGAACACCATCACCCGATTACGGGAGCATCTGACGATCCTCGGGTCGGTGTTCAACACCGCCGGCGTCGACTTTCACGGCAGCGAACTCAGCGCAGGTCCGACCTGGCCGGTGCAGGTCGCCGGTGGAACGCCGATCCCGGTGTATGTGGCCGCGATGGGCCCAAAGGCGTTGCGGGTCACCGGCGAACTTGCCGACGGAACACTGCCCTATCTGGCCGGGCCCCGCACGATCGGCGAATTCATCGTGCCGGAGATCACCAGGGCGGCGGCCGATGCGGGTCGTCCCGCGCCGCGCATCATCGCCGCCGTTCCGGTGCTGTTGTCCGAAGATGTCGAGGGAGGCCGGGCCATCGCCGCGCAACAGCTGAGCCTTTACGAGAGCATCCCGTCGTATCGCAACGTAATCGCCAGGGAAGGACTCGCCAGCGTCACCGAGCTCGCCGCCATCGGACCCGAGGAACGTGTCGTGCGCCAGCTGCGCCGTTATCGCGATGCGGGCGCCACCGACGTGGTGATCAGCCCGATCGACCGCTCAGCGTCTGTGGACCGCGCAGCGTTATGGAGGCTTACCGCCGCGTTGTGAACCGCCACCAGGCGGACTGGTGGCTGCCTGCCGGCGGTTGTCGCAAGGTTTCGAGCCCACGGCCTTCGAGCAGGGTCCGACGCTGGGCGGGCAGTCGGCGCCGTCGAACGAGTGCACCGGATGCCCGGGCAGGTACACCAACAGCAGTCGCATTTTGACGGCCTTCAGCCACCTCGATGACGACAGCGACATCGTCTACCAACCGAACCGCGGCGTCCTCGATTACCTGCATCGCCATGCCGCACCTCGAATCACCTGACAGAGAAGGAAATACGGTATTGGGAGGCGGCGCAGCAAAGCTGCGGTTAGTCCGTGGCGGCCAGCACGTCACGCACTGCACCGTCGACCGTGCTCAGCAGGTCCGGGTCGATGCCTGCTCGGCCGCGAACCAGAACCGATGCGTTATTGGCCGGCGGCAGTCCCTCGGCCGGGCACAGGCCGTCGGGCAGCTTGCCGATCATCGGCAGCAGCGCCACCCCGAGCCCCGACCGCACCGCCGCGTACAACCCGGAAAGATCGCCGCACTCGGCGGCGATTTCATAGGCAATACCGTGGCTTTCGAGGATGGCGAAGGCCGGCTCACGCAAGGTGCACGGCTCGGAGAAGATCACCAGTGGCAGCGGTTCTCGTGCGGGAACGGCCAACGTTCGCGCCGAAATCCATTGCAGCCGAACCAGTCCAGAGGCATTGGCGCGGTCCAAGCCCGCCCCGTCGAGCATGATCGCCAAGTCGACCAGTCCGCGTTCGATCGAGTCGGCCAGGGACACGTTGCGGTCCAGCCGGAAGCGCACCCGCCGGTCGGGGAGTCGATCGCGCAGCGCGCCGGTCAGTCCGGACAGCATCACGTCCGCGCCGTGCTCGGTGGCCCCGATCGTCAGGAGCTTTGGTTCGGTGGCGCCCAGGTCGTCGAGCGCTGTGTCGTGCGCGGCCAATATCGCGCGGGCATGCCGCAGCGCCCTCAGGCCCGTCTCGGTGAAGACGATGCCACGGCCGGAGCGCTGGATCAGCGGCTGGCCGACGACGGTCTCGACTCTGCGGAGGTGCTGGCTGACCGCGGACTGGCTCAGATGCAGCGCCGCGGCGGCGCGGTGAAACCCGCCGCAGTCGGCGACCGCGACGAGGCTCCGCAGCGGCGCGATGTCAAGCACCTGGGCCATAGGCGCACCATAGTCCGATTAGCAATCTCGATCAATTGATACGGCCCTCATACGTATTTCGATAACAGAACTCGCACACCGATAAGACAACGTGATCAATCGCGATCAGCAATAATCGTTGGACCGCGGGGGTCGGCCTGGGCCAGCATGGGTCGCATGGACCTGCCACGGATGCCGCTGACCACCGCGTCGGCGGTAACGTTCTTCTACGCGCTCGGCTATCCCATCGGCGTGCTGGCCGTGACCGCCATGGCGCCCATGCCCGCGTTGGTGCTGCGATTCGGTTTGGCCGCAACGATTCTGGCGGTATGGGCCGTACTGGCCAAGGCGCCCTGGCCGCGAGGAGCGCAGCTCGGCCACGTCGCGGTGGTCGGCCTGCTCATTCAAGCTGTGCAGTTCTGCTGCCTCTACGAGGCCGTCCAGCTCGGGTCGCCGGCCGTGCTGTGTGCGGTGGTGATCGCGATGAACCCCGTCGCCACGGCGATCCTGGCCGCCGTGTTCCTGCGCGAGCCGCTGGGTCCGCACCGGATCGCCGCGCTCGGCTTCGGTGTCGTCGCGGTGTTGGCCGCGTGCGCGCGAAGGCTGGCGGCCACCCACGGGGTCGACCCGGTCATCGTGCTGCTTGGGGTTGGGTTGCTTGGGCTTTCGGCTGGCGGCGTCTACCAGCAACGGTTCTGTGCCGGTGTCGACTTTCGCACGATGAGCGCACTGCAGAACGCGGTCGGGCTGATTCCCGCCGCGGGGCTCGCAATGCTCACGCCCTTCACCGTGCACGACGGCCGGCAGGCCGTGTTCGCGGTCGCCGGCATGGTGTTGTTGAACGCGACGCTGGCGGTGAGCCTCTACGTCCGCGCCATCAATACTCACGGCGCGGCAGCGGTGGCAATGCTGTTCGCCGTCATTCCCGCGGTCGCCGGGGTGCTGTCGTGGCTCATGCTCGGCCAGCGCCCGGACGCCGGTGTCGCGGTCGGCCTGGTCCTGGGCGGCTTCGCCTGCTGGCTCAACAGCAGGGCATCGAAGCCGCATCGCACGAAGGAGAGTGTGGAATCCATCGGGACGCGGGAGGTGTCCCCGGTTGGCCAGCGGATTCATGCGTCGTGCGGGTCGCCGTCGACGACGCAAAGGTAGCAATCGGGCTTCGGATTTGCCACGATGCCAAGCCATTCGGCCGACCGGAGGACGGCGGCGAGCCGGATTCTCGGCGATGTGGCGGTCGTGTCCGCGAATTGGTCAGCCACGCGTCCGCCCGGCCCCGCATACTGCGGCTACCGTGATCTCTATGACGCCGGCCAGCCGTTCCTCCGCAAAGCCGGTAAAGCGGCGCCCCAAAGATCGCAAGGCACAGATCGCCCGGGCGGCTTCGGATGCATTCAGCGAGCTCGGCTACCACGCGGTCAGCATGGAAAACATTGCGGCGCGGGTCGGGGTCTCGGCGGCGGCGCTGTACCGGCATTCGCACGGCAAATATGACCTGTTCCGCTCCGCGGTCCTGGCACTCGGGCAGCGGCTGGTGGACGCCACGGAGTTTGCCGATCACCTGCCCGATGATGCCGATCCCGAGGAGACGCTACGTGCACTGATCGGTTCGCTGATCGATACCGCGATTGTCAACCGCACAACGGGGGGACTTTACCGGTGGGAAGGCCGCTATCTGCAGGGCGAAGACCAGAGAGTCCTGTCCGAGCAGGTCAAGCTGGTCAACCGGCGTCTGCAGCGGCCGTTGATCAGACTCCGGCCCAAACTGCAATCACGGCAGCGTTGGGTGCTCTCGGTGGCGGCGTTGAGTGTCATCGGCAGCATCACCGACCACCGTTCCCGGCTGGGCGACGGAGAGGTCCGGGCGACGTTGGCCGACATCGCGGCCGCCGTGTTGAGGGCCGACGTGCCGGTGCCGCCGGCGAGCGAGTCGGAATCCCAACGGGCAGCCGCGATTACGAGCGCGGTGGGCAGCTACGAATTGCTGTTGCATGAATCGATCCGGTTGTTCAACGAGCGGGGGTTCCGCGAAACCGGTATGGAGGACATCGCCACGGCTGTCGGCATACCGGTGGCGAGCATCTATCAGTACTTTCCGAGTAAGGCCGCGATACTGGCAGTCGCATACCGGCGCGGCGCCGACCAAGTCTCCGGTGACCTGTCCACTATTTTGGCCGCCGGCGGTGATCCGGAGCACTCGCTCGCGCAGCTAATCGACGCCTTCGTCACGCGTTCGTTCGCCAACCCCGAACTGGCCCGCGTTTACTACACGGAGCGCAACAATCTGCCCGATACGGACGCGGTACTCCTCTACAACATCAATCGCTCCACCGTCGAATCCTGGGCGCGGCTGGCCGTAGCGGCGCGACCCGAACTAACCCTCGGCCGCGCTCGATACGCCGTACACGCTGCGCTCGCACTCGCCGTCGACATCGGTCAGCTCGTCATGCCCGGCACGAGCCAGCCCGCACGCATGACGGTGCGCCGACTGATGGAAATCACCTTGCTCGGCAAATCGGACACGGCTCCCCGCAAGGCGGGGAGGGGCGGGACGCAACGCGGCTGAGGGAGGACGCAAGCCGGCTTCAGGTCGGAATGGTGCTGCACTTGTCCTGGCGTCACTCGAGCGCGACGACACGTGCGGCGATCCCTAACGCCGTGCTGCTCAGGAAAACCACTCGGCCGAATGAATGGCTTCATGGCAACGGGCGCTACCCGATATCTCGAATCGCGATTAACATAGTCGCCATCCGTACCGGGCGCCACGGGGTCTCCGACCGTGCTCTTGCGCCGACGCGCCCGGGAGAGGTCCCCGCGCGAAAGGCACGCCGATGCTCCACAGGCTCCGCCAACTACTGGACTACCAGTTGACGATCGCTGAGCTCCTGGGCCTGGCCGTCCTGCTGGGCACGCCGTATCTGATCGTCGGGGTGATCTGGTCGTCCACCCATACGAGCCATCTACGTGATATGCACGGACTCGATTTAGTGGTGTCCTTTCTCGGCTCGATCGTGTCCTGGCCCGTGCTGCTGTTTGCCAACGTCTGCATGACGTAGGGGCCGACATGACCACACGCGCGCACCTGATCTTCTCGGTGGCCGTAGTGGCCCTGACCGCCGGACTTTTCGCGCTGCGCTTCCCGGTCTTCATCGACGCGTACGACCAGTACGGCTGGCAAGTGAAGTGCGGCAGCGGATTCACCACTGACTTGACCCAAGCTTCGGGTGCCGTCAACGGGCCAGATCATGTGGCCTCATCAACCGGTGCCCCGGGCACTAATTACGTCGCACGATGTGATGACGCGCTGATGATCCGGCGCGCGTGGGCAATCCCCACGGCAGCCCTCGGCGGCCTCACGCTGACATGGCTGGCCGCGATGGCGCTCGCTCGCGACCGACGGCACACCGGAGTCGGGAGTCATCATCAAAATGCCTGACCGCCTGCGTAATCCGCGAACCTTCTCCGGAGAACAGATGACGATGATCGCGCCGGCGCGACACCCCGTCCGCTAGCAACCCACTTAGCGCGTGCTCTCGTCGGGAAGGTCGCGTCGGGACTGGTGTAATCCCGGTGCGTCCGGGTCGTCGTTCGGGTGCTCCAATTGCTCCTGCAACTTGCGCTGTTCCTCGGTCGCCTGCCGAGCGTCCTCGGGGGCGGGTGGCGGGTCGAAATTGACTTGCTGGTCCACGTGGGATCTCCTCTGACCGTCTGCGCTGCTCCAGTCAGGATCTCCCGAATCCCACGGCTCGAAACCTGCCCGGCCGTCCGCGTCGGCTAACCGAGATGCGCGGACAGCAGCCAGGCCCCCATCGACTTGCGGCCGTTGCCCTCGTCGCGGATGTTTGCGCCGGCGAAGGCGTCGAAACCTTGCAGGAAGCTGTCGGGCACGTTGGCGTGAATCCGCGCCGGCCGGATGTCGTCGACCACCCAGTACTTGGAGACCACGTCCCGAAGCTCGTCCTCGGTGACCGCGTTGACCGGGCCGTCGGCCGGCATGCCCGCGCGGTCGAAGACCAGCACGAAGTAGGAGGCACCCGGCGCCGCGGCACGCACGATGGACTGCTGATAGCCCTCGCGCAACTCGACGGGCATTGAGTGAAAAAGGGTGCTGTCGACGATCGTGCCGAAGCGGCCGTCGTAACCGCCGAACGCACTGATGTCGGCGACGTCGAACGTGGCATTGGCCAGACCCCGCCTGGCGGCCTTCTCGCGCGCCAGTTTGATGGCGGTGGGCGACTGGTCCAGGCCCACCGTCGTGAAGCCGCGCTCGGCGAGGAACAACGACACCGCCGCCTCCCCGCAACCCGCATCGAGCACGTCGCCATGGAACTTCCCGGCCTCGATGAGGGCCGCAATCTCCGGTTGCGGCTCGCCGATGCTCCATGGCGGCCGATTGCCTTCACCCATCTCGGGGGCTTCGCCCCGGTAGGCGGATTCGAACATATCTTGAGTCGGCTGAGACATGCCACATGTATATCAACCAGGCTGATATATGTCAACGGGGCTGATGCATGGGAAGTCGCACTTACCCCAGGGTCGCCGTCAGGTAACCGGAGTCTTCGCCGAACGAAGCGAGCTCGTCATTCGGTACTTCGAAGCCGTGGGCGGCAAAGGCCCGGTCGGTCGTCCGGATGTCGACTTGCCAGCCATGCCCGGCCAGGTATTCGGCTGCGGTGTTGCGGTCGCCGGTGTAGAAAAGTTCGGCCAGGTTGATCTTGGAACCGAGACGCTGCGACCGTTCGGTCAGCTTCTTCGCCCAGTCCGGCGGGATGTTGCGCAGATCCATGTGTTCGGTGGCGATCCGGCTGCCCGCCGCCGACAAGCCGACGATGTGGTCGAACAAGCGGTCCTGCGCCTCGGGCGGAAGGTAGACGAGCAGGCCTTCGGCGCTCCAGGCCGTCGGTGCGTTCGCCTCGAACCCGGCCTCGACCAGCGCGGCCGGCCAGTCCTCGCGCAGGTCGATCGCCACCGTGCGGCGCTCGGCGGTAGGTTCGGCGCCCAGCTCGGCCAGTACTCGCGTCTTGAACTCGATGACCTCGGGTTGGTCGATCTCGTAGACCACCGTGCCGGCCGGCCAGGCCAGCCGGTAGGCCCGGGTGTCCAGCCCGGACGCCAGGATCACCGCCTGACGAATACCGGATTCGGTTGCCTGCGTGAAGAAGTCGTCGAAGTAGCGGGTGCGCACCGTAATCTGCTCGTTCACGGCCTGGCGATTCAGCAGGGGATCGTCGGATCGGTCGACCTCGTGATCGATGAGCTTGACGAAGACGTCGCTGCCCACGGCGCGAACGAGCGGATCCGCGAAGGGGTCGTTCAGCAAGGGGTCCGGCCCTTGGGAGGCGATCGCCCGTTGCGCGGCGACCGCCGTCGCGGTCGCTCCGACGCTGGAGGCCAGATCCCACGTGTCGTTCTCGGTGCGGGCCACTACCCGGCTCCTCTCCGCTATTAGTTAGCTCACTTAAGCGTTGAGGCCCCACTCTACGCTTGCACGCCCGGACGGGCCGTTCGGCGATGCGCACGGGGATGACGACGGCGCGACGACGTGTTGAGATCAGGTATGCCTGACGACATCGAACTGAGCCCGAGGGACTGGGTACGCGAGCAGACCGAGCAAATCCTGAAACAGGGCACGACCGACGGTGTCGAGATTCTCGATCGGCCCGTCGTTCTGGTGACGGTCACCGGGGCGAAGTCCGGCAAGAAGCGTTACGTGCCGATGATGCGCGTCGAAAGCAACGGGCGTTACGCCATGGTCGCGTCGAAAGGCGGCGCCCCCGCGCATCCGTCGTGGTATTTCAATCTGAAAGCCAATCCCGAGGTCACGCTGCAGGATGGCGAGAGGGTCGTCGCGCTGAGGGCACGCGAACTCGACGGGTCGGAGCGAGAGCAATGGTGGCAGCTAGCCATCGAAGCTTATCCGCCCTATGCCGAATACCAGACCAAGACAACTAGGCAGATACCGGTCTTCGTGCTGGAGTAATGCACCGCGCGTCAACCTATTTCGGTGAATAGCGCCGTCGGCCACTCGACAGCGACCGGCAGCAAAAGATTTGCATTCGATATGCGCGCGGCCCGTCAGGTTGCGACCCGCTTGGCTGCCCCATACCTTCGATATGCATAGGCCAGGCGCGCTTAGCAGAACAACGACGTTCTCCGGCGATTGGAAATCGCCAGTGCCACAGGGCTTCACATCGCACTATCCGGGCGCATCACGGGCTGATATCCGGCGCGCTTCCTCATGCACATTTCCAGGGAGGGCCGATGCAACACGCCGGGCGGCAAGGTCACCAAGACTTCCAGCAGGGTCAACCGAATTCAGTTGACCGGTGGCGCGCGGCCATGCAATACGACTTGCCGGCCTCGTTAGTGGTTTTCCTGGTGGCGCTTCCGTTGTCACTCGGGATCGCGATCGCCTCGGACGCTCCAGTGCTGTCCGGCTTGATAGCGGCGATCGTCGGCGGGATCGTCGCCGGGTGTGTCGGCGGATCGCCGTTGCAGGTCAGCGGTCCGGCCGCCGGGCTCACGGTCGTTGTCGCCGACCTGGTTTCCCAGTTCGGCTGGGCGGTAACCTGTTTGATCACCGTCGTCGCGGGAGCACTGCAAGTCATGCTGGGGATCAGCCGGATTGCGCGCGCCGCCTTGGCGATCTCACCGGTTGTCGTGCACGCCATGCTGGCCGGGATCGGAATCACCATCGCCCTGCAACAGGTGCACGTATTGCTCGGGGGTGAATCGCAGAGCTCGGCCTGGACAAATGTCATCGGGCTCCCCGCACAGATCGTCGGCGCGCACCGACCGGGCCTCGTGCTGGGCCTACTCGTCATCGCCATTCTGATTGCCTGGCGCTGGGCACCGGCCCGGTTGGCCAAGGTCCCTGGCCCACTGGTCGCCATCGTCGTCGTTACGGCTATCTCGGTCGTGTTGCCGTTCAACGTATCCCGCATCAGGTTGGAGGGCTCGGTGCTGGAGGCGCTGCAACTGCCGCAGCTTCCGGACGGGAACTGGGGCGCCGTCGTGGTCGCGGTGATCACGGTCACGCTGATCACCAGCGTCCAAAGCCTGCTGACGGCGGTCTCGATCGACCGCATGCACACCGGCCCGCGCACCGACTTCAACCGGGAGTTGATCGGGCAGGGCGCGGCGAACATGGTGTCCGGCGCAATCGGTGGGCTTCCCATCGCCGGTGTGATCGTGCGCAGCGCGGCTAATGTCAACGCGGGTGCGAAGACCCGCGCCTCGACGATCATGCACGGGGTCTGGATTCTGTTGTTCGCCGTCCCCTTCGCGGGATTGGTCGAACAGATCCCCAGCGCGGCGCTCGCCGGCTTACTCATCGTCATCGGGATCGAGCTGCTGAAGCCCGCACACATCGAGACCGCCTCGCGCAACGGCGACCTCATCGTCTATCTGGTGACGATTGTCGGCGTCGTCTTCCTGAACCTGTTGCATGGCGTCATGATCGGGCTGGCCGTCGCGGTCATCGTGACCGGGTGGCGGGTGGTTCGGGCCAGGGTGGAGGCGAAGCCCGTGGGCGACGAATGGCATGTGTTCATCGAAGGGGCGTGCACCTTCCTGGCCCTGCCCCGGCTGACGGGTGTGCTCGCAACGATCCCCGAGCGCACCACGGTCACCATCCACCTGGTGGCCAACTACCTCGATCACGCTGCCCATCAGGCGATCAGCGACTGGCAGCGCCGGCACTGCGCTACCGGGGGAGCGGTCAAAGTCCATAACGGACCGATGGAACCCTATGGACGCGTGGGCAAGTCGTCGAAGGCCAACCGTCACGCGGTCCATCTCACCTTGGTCGAAGCGGACGCCGGCTAGCCCACGTCCTTACGCTCAGGACGCGTAGGGAGTGCCGTGGGGAAACATGTGCCGGCGAACGAGCTTGTGCCAGCGACGTTGTCGGTAGCGTGTCGCTCCGCTACGACAGGTCGCCGGCGATCCGCTTGAGCACGGCGAGGTGATCATCGACCGTCGCGAGGCCGGCGTTCATCGTGTTGACCGACACGTGGGTGGCGCCCGCGGCCCGCCAGGCCGCGATGTCGGCCGCGGTCTTTGCGCGGTCGCCGGCCCAGCTGACCCGGCCTTCCATTCCGAGGCTTTCCGCGTCGCGGCCGGCGGCCGCGGCGGCGCGCCGCACCTGTTCCCGCGCGTGGTCGAGGCCGGGGCCGGGAGCCGTCATCGGGAACCAGCCGTCCGCGAGACGCCCCGCGCGTTCCAGCCCGCGGTCGGACGCCGCGCCGATCCACACGGGGATCGGGCGTTGGGTGGGCAATGGGGCCAGCCCCGCCGCGGTCACGGTGTGATACTCCCCGTTGAAGGTGACCGATCGTTCGGTCCACAGCCGGCGCATCAGTTCGAGCTGCTCCTCGGAGCGCTTGCCGCGATTGGTGAACTTCTCGCCCAGCGCCTCGTATTCGACCGCGTTCCAGCCCAATCCGACGCCAAGCCGGAATCGGCCGCCGGTGAGCAGATCGACTTCGGCGGCCTGCTTGGCGACCAGCGCCGTCTGTCGCTGCGGCAGGATGATGACCCCGGTGACGAGTTCCAGGGAGGTGATGGCGGCGAGGTAGCCGAACATGACGAACGGCTCATGGAATGTCGAATCGATGTCGTAGGGGCCATCCCAGCCGCGGTGCACGTTCGGGTCGGCGCCCACCACGTGGTCGTAGGCGAGGATGTGGGTGAATCCGAGTCCCTCGACGCCCTCGCCGTACGCACGCACGACCGCGGGGTCTCCACCGAGCTCGATTTGCGGGAACACAACTCCAATGCGCATTGGCGGTGCAACCGAGCCGCAGGCGGATTGCTTCCCGTGCACTGAATCAATTTGGGACGGTGCCGTCTTCGCGCCTCTCGGCAAGTGGTCGCTCGAAGCGACGGTTTTGAGGTGGTACCCGGGGGAATGTCCGACACCGTCGAGGGCAACAACGAAGGCCACCGCCCGAATATTTCGTCGACGCTCGATGATGGACGGGTGACAACAAAAAAGATCAGGAACGCGCTGCGGGTCGGTGACTTCGAGCCGGCGTTCGAGGCGGAGCTGACCGCGCGCTACGACATTTCGAAGCTTCCCGAGGGCCCCGAACGGGCCGATTTCCTGGCCGAGCATGGGGCCGACATTCGTGTGGTGCTCACGTCGGGGTCGCCAGGCGTCGACGCCGGCACGATGGCGGCGCTGCCGCATCTGGAGGTGATCGTCAACAACGGCGCCGGGGTTGACCTGATCGATCTGTCGGCGGCGCGGCGTCGCGGCATCGGCGTCAGCAACACGCCCGACGTGCTTTCGGACACCGTGGCCGACACTGCCCTCGGCCTGATCCTGATGACCCTGCGCCGTTTCGGAGCCGCCGACCGCTACGTGCGGGCGGGCGGG
>NZ_LZIE01000070.1:0-888 GCF_001667155.1 Mycobacterium sp. 852002-53434_SCH5985345 | reverse complement strand
CCATCGGCGAGCATTTGGATCAAGCCACCCTGCTCCAACCGCGCCACCGCGCCCGCATCACATACATTGCGCAGGATCTTCCACTCCAACACCTCGGCGATAGCCAAGACCTCAACGACCTCCAACTCCTCGGGAGTAAGAGACCACAGCCGAAAACCCAACAGCTCATAGAGTTCTCGATCCGCCTGCAGAGGCCCTCGCAGCTGCCAGCAGCCATCCGCACACACCACCGCCCCGCTTTCGCGGCTCGCACTAAGCAAACCCCGCAACAACACCAGGTTGCCCCCGCTGCGCTCGTAGAGCGCATCAATCAACCGCGCCTCGACCACACCACCAAGAACGGCAGTAGCCAACACGCCGGTCTGCTCGCGAGTGAACGGATCAACATGAACGGTCAGTAACAACCGCTCCTTGATCAACGCAGTGACCGCATCGAAAACCGGCTCACCCGATCGGATCGTCACGATCAATCGCGCACTGCGACTTGCCGCCAGTTGATTGACCAACGTCGCCGACAACGGATCAAGCAACTGCGCATCATCGACAACGACGACGAGATTCTCGTCCTGCTCCAACGTCTGATGCGCAGCCGCCAACATCAACGCCGGCTCATGAGCCACATCCAGAGTCACCGCGCGGGAAAACGCCCCCAACGGGACCGCCGAACCCGTCTGCGTGCCCAGCGCAAACCGCACCGTCCACCCCGCCGACTCGAGAGCCTTTGCCAGCATCCGAGCCAGAGTCGACTTGCCCACCCCGGACTCGCCCACCAACACGACCCCCTGCAAATCCCCATCCTCGACAGCCGCCAACGCACGACGAAACTCCGCATCCCGCGCCACTATCGACCACGTACAACGACCCTCCCGCCCCACCGGATGCCTACCT
>NZ_LZIE01000069.1:0-13030 GCF_001667155.1 Mycobacterium sp. 852002-53434_SCH5985345 | reverse complement strand
ATCTACGAGCAGGCCAACGCCCACGGGCAGAAGGTGCAGAGCGCCGGCAGCAACATGGCCAGCACCGACAGCGCCGTCGGGTCCAGCTGGGCCTGACACCGCGTCTTCACTCGAAAGGGCCCGCACACCACGGTGTGCGGGCCCTTTTTGTTTCGAATGCCTTGCGGCCCTGCCTTATCCGGCCACCGGCGAACGCGGGATGAGTGAGGGACGAAACCCGATCCGGTGAACCGCACCGTCGGACTCGCGGCCGACCATGGCGCCCAGCGGCAGCCTGGACATCCCGGCTGGCTGCGCCGGCGTCGTCGCGGCACCCCACCCGCCCGGCATGGCGTTGGCGGCGGGCAGCGGCGTCACCGACGACGCCGCGCCGGCCCAGCCCGGCGGCACCGACAAGGTCCCAAGCGAGGCTCCTTGACCCACGCTTGCCGCCGTGCCCCCGCCGAGACCCCCGAGCGAGCTCGTGTTTCCGAGGCCGCCCAACGCTTGCGGTCCGGAAGCGCCCTCCGCCCCCAAAATCGAGCCCGCGCCCTCCATATCGAGGGCCAAACCTTGGTAATCGAGGCCCAGCCCCTTGTAATCGAGACCCAACCCGTAGAGGTCTATGCCGATTCCACCGCCGTCGGCCCCGAAGCCCGCGGCGTCGGAGCCCAGGCCGGCCACATCGGAAAACAGCCCGGCCGCGTCGCCGGAGGCGGCAACCCCGCCGAGCGAGGACGCCAGGCCGGACGCGGTGCCCAAGCCGGCGTTCGCGGTCTTGGTGGCACCCTTGCTGGTACCGGTCAGGCTGGACAGCGCACTGAGCGGGGCGGACGCCCCCGACGGCCCGAGTGACGCCCCGGTGCCCATCGCGGCCTGCGACAAACCGGTGCCGGACGTCGATCCCGGGGCCGACAGGCTCTGCAGCGCCTGCGGCACCGACGACATCAGGTGCGCCGAAGTCGTCTGGGCGGTGCTCCCGGCCTGGCCGCCCGTCGCCTGGGTTACGGCACCGGCTTGGCCGGCCACCCCGCCCTGATTGGTCGTCCGGGGCGGTGGCGCGAACGCGCCGAAGGCCGCGGCGGACGCCGAGCTGGCGGCGTAGGTGTACATCGCGGTGGCGTCCTGGGCCCACATCTCGCTGTACTCGGCCTCGGTGGCCATGATCGCCGGCGTGTTCTGCCCGAGGACGTTGGTGGCGATCAACGCGATGAGCCGCGCACGGTTGGCCGCGATGAGCGGCGGCGGCACCGTCATCGCATACGCCCCTTCGTAGGCCGCCGCGGCGGCCGTGGCCTGGACCGCCGACTGCTCGCACAGCTCGGCGGTGGCCCGCAGCCACACCACGTAGGGCGCGACCGCGGCGGCCATCGACATCGACGTCGGGCCCGCCCACTCTTGAATCAAGGTCGTGATCACCGATTCATATGCGCCGGCGGCCGAGTTCAACTCGAGGGCCAGTGAGTCCCATCCCGCCGAGGCGGCCAGCAGCGTCGCTGGCCCGGGCCCCAGATACATCCGACCGGAGTTGACTTCCGGCGGCAACGCGCCAAAATCCATTACTTTCCTTTAACTAGTTTGCCGACGCGGCGGCGCCGTGAGTATTGCGCCAACGAGCCCGAAATTGCGAAAAGCGTTCCACGCAGCCAGTTTTGGTACGCGAGTCAGGACTCCGTCGTCCTCCGCATCGAGGCTACGCATTCACCTGTCACCACATACGACGAAATGCAGCGCCTTGCAAAGAAGTCAAACCCGTTCTCCCGCGGCGGGATTTGTACATATCGCCTGGAATTGGTCGGCAGATCAAACCAACGGCGGTGCGAATCCGGCTTTTTGGCAAATCAGCTCATCTCAAGCTGGCTGATGTGACTCATATAAAACTCATATTTGAGTGCCTTCGCGGTGACTCGCCCCGCCCGCAACATTTGAGCGTCCTATGAACTTCGTGACAGTTAGGTGTGTGGCTTGCCAGAATGTAGGAACATGACCGCAATGTCGGGTTACGCGGGTGGCCAACGCCCTCGCCAGGCCATCCTGGGGCAGCTGCCCAGGATTTACCGTGCCGACGGGTCACCGATCAGGGTCCTGCTGGTCGATGACGAGCCGGCGCTGACCAATCTGGTGAAGATGGCGCTGCACTATGAGGGATGGGTTGTCGACATCGCCCACAACGGGCGCGAGGCCCTCGCCAAGTTCGACAAGGTCAGCCCCGACGTGCTCGTGCTCGACATCATGCTTCCCGACGTGGACGGGCTGCGAATCCTGGAACGCATTCGCCAGTCCGACGCCTACACCCCAACGCTCTTCCTCACCGCGCGGGACTCGGTAATGGATCGGGTCACCGGTCTGACCGCCGGCGCCGACGACTACATGACCAAGCCGTTCAGCCTCGAGGAGCTCGTTGCCCGGCTACGCGGGTTGCTGCGCCGTTCCGGCCAGCAGTCGCCCCCGGCCGCCGAGACCCTCAAAGTCGGCGACCTGAGACTCGACACCGCCAGCCGCGAAGTGACCCGCGACGGCACACAGATCTCGCTTTCCTCGACCGAGTTCGAACTGCTGCGCTTCCTGATGCGCAATCCCCGTCGCGCGCTGAGCCGCAGCGAGATCCTCGACCGCGTCTGGAACTACGACTTCGCCGGGCGCACCAGCATCGTCGATCTGTACATCTCGTATCTGAGAAAGAAGATCGACTCCGGCCGCGAACCGATGATTCACACCGTGCGCGGTGTTGGATACATGCTGCGGCCCACGGAATGAGCCAGGACCGGGACGCCATGTCCGGGGACCTTCCGCGGTGGCTACCCCGTTCGTTACGCCGCCAGCTGCTATTGGGCGTATTGGCAGTAGTCAGCGTCGTGTTGATGACGGTCGGGATCGTGTCCGTGCTGAGCCTGCGCGGCTACGTTACCGCGATGAGCGACGCCGACGTCGCCGAGTCTTTGGACGCGTTGGGCCACTCGTACACGAAATACCTTAGGGGCGAACAGGACCCGGCCGGCGGGGCCAAGCCACTGACGGATGCGATGCTGCAGTTCACCGATCAGACGCCGGGGAACCTGATCGTGGTGCTGCACAACGGCACCGCGATCGGGTCGGCGGTCTTCTCGGAAGCCGAAGCACGGCCCGCACCCCCCGACGTGGTCCGCACCATCGAGGCGCAGTCGTGGGCAAACGGCCCGCCACGAACCGAAAACCTGGGCAGCCTGGGCTTCTATCGGCTCAAGAGCCACGTCGATGGACCGGACGTGCTGGTTGCCGGGGTGTCGCTGAACCTCGCCGACCGAATCATCGCCCGCAAACAGGTCACCACCACCCTGCTCATCGCGGCGGCGTTGGCGGTCACCGCCGGCCTCACCTTCTGGGTCGTCGGTTACACCCTCCGACCGTTGCGCCGGCTGGCCGGTATCGCCGCCGACGTCGCCGCCATGCCGCTGACCGACGACGACCATCGCATCAGCGTCCGGGTGCGGCCCAAGGACACCAACCAGCAGAACGAGGTCGGCATCGTCGGCCACACCTTGAATCGGTTGCTGGACAACGTGGATAGTGCGCTGGCGCAGCGCGCCGAATCCGACCTGCGGATGCGGCAATTCATCACCGACGCCAGCCACGAGCTGCGGACCCCGCTGGCGGCGATCCAGGGATACGCCGAACTCACCCGCCAAGACAGCTCGGAGCTGCCGCCGACTACCGAATACGCGCTGGCTCGCATCGAGTCCGAAGCGCGGCGCATGACGCTGCTTGTTGACGAGCTGCTACTGCTCTCCCGCCTGGGCGAAGGACAAGACCTGCAAAGCGAGGACGTCGACCTGGCCGACCTCGTCGTCAACGCCGTGAACGACGCGGCGGTCGCGGCGCCGACGCACCATTGGGTGAAGGACCTCCCCGACGAGCCGGTGTGGGTTCGCGGGGATCATGCGCGGTTGCATCAGCTCGTCAGCAACCTGCTGCACAACGCTCGGGTGCACACCCCGCCCGGGGTCACCGTGACAACCGGGATCACCTGCCACCGCGACGGGCCCGAGGCGCCGTCGGTGGAACTGACCGTCGCCGACGACGGCCCCGGCATCGACCCGGAGCTTCTCCCCCGCCTGTTCGAACGGTTCGCCCGGGCGGACAACTCCAGGCTCAACAGCTCGGGCACCGGGCTCGGCCTGGCCATCGTCAATTCGATCGTCAAGGCCCACCACGGCTCGGTCACCGCCGAATCCAGCGAGGGCAGAACGGTTTTCCGGGTCCGGATTCCGATGATCGATGGCCCGGGCGCCGAGGCCGGATAGTCACACGGTTTTTCGCGTGCCGGCGGGCGTTAAGAAACCGTAAAGGCGCCCCGCGGCACCGTTAGGAAAGTGTCAACCAAAGGCCCTAGCCCCGCGGTGCCAGCTAATTTCAAGCTGAACTTGCCTCCGAGATAGCGCTGTGGCTGCCTCGATGAGGTCCTTTCGTATGCACGCGATGGGCGCGGAACGGAGACAAGATGGGCTCGGAATGGGTGTAGTGGCTTTCGTCCTGCTCACGGTGGCGGTGTTCGCCGTCCTTGGCCTGGTGCAGAAGTTGGTCGAGCGGCTGTGAACTACGAAAACATCGTCGGCTTAGTGCTTTCCGTCCTTCTCGCCTTATTTCTCGGCTGCGCTCTGCTCTTCCCGGAGCGGTTTTGATGGGCGAAACAACCGCAGGGCTGGTCTTTCTGGCCGTCCTTGTCGTGGCCCTGGTCGCGGTGCATGTGCCCTTGGGCGACTACATGTATCGGGTCTACACATCGAGGAAGGACGGTTACGCCGAGCGGGTGATCTACCGCCTAGTCGGGGTTGACGCGCGCTCGGAGCAAACCTGGGGCGCCTACGCGCGCAGTGTGCTGGCGTTCTCGTCGATCAGCATCCTCTTTTTATTCGTGTTCCAACTCGTGCAAGGCACATTGCCGCTGCATCTGCATGACCCTGCCACCAAGATGACGCCGGCCCTGGCATGGAACACCGCCGTCAGCTTCGTCACCAACACCAACTGGCAGGCCTATTCCGGCGAATCGACACAGGGCCACCTGGTCCAGATGGCCGGCCTCGCGGTGCAGAACTTTGTTTCCGCCGCCGTCGGCATGGCGGTGGCGATCGCGCTGGTGCGGGGATTCGCACGCACGCGCACAGGCGAACTGGGGAACTTCTGGGTCGACCTGGTGCGCGGCACGCTGCGGATTCTGCTGCCCATCGCGACCCTGGGCGCGCTCCTGCTCATCGCGGGAGGTGCGATTGAGAACTTCCACTTGAACGACCAGGTCGTCACCGCCCTCAACGGGGCGCAGCAGACGATCACCGGCGGCCCGGTGGCCAGCCAGGAGGCCATTAAGGAACTGGGCACCAACGGCGGCGGCTTCTACAACGCGAATTCCGCCCACCCGTTTGAGAACCCGACCGCGTGGACCAACTGGCTGGAAATCTTCTTATTGCTGGTGATCAGCTTCTCGCTGCCACGCACGTTCGGGCGCATGGTGGGCAGCAAGAAGCAGGGGTATGCGATCGCATCGGTCATGGCTTCGCTGTACGCGATCAGCGTGACCTTCATGATGTGGTTCCAATTGCGGCACCACGGCACGGTGCCGACCGCGGTCGGCTCGGCGATGGAGGGGGTCGAGCAACGGTTCGGCGTCGCCAACTCCGCGGTGTTCGCCGACTCGACGACGCTCACCTCCACCGGTGCCGTCGACTCCTTCCACGATTCCTACACCAGCCTCGGCGGCATGATGACCATGTTCAACATGCAGCTCGGCGAGGTCGCGCCCGGCGGCACCGGGTCCGGCTTGTACGGAATGCTGATCCTGGCGGTGATCACCGTGTTCGTCGCGGGGCTGATGGTCGGCCGTACCCCCGAATATCTCGGCAAGAAGATCAATCCACGCGAAATCAAGCTCGCGGCAAGCTATTTCCTGGTTACGCCGCTGATCGTGCTGACCGGAACCGCAATCGCGATGGCGCTGCCCGGCGAACGCGCCGGCATGCTGAACTCCGGACCGCACGGCTTGTCGGAGGTGCTGTACGCGTTCACCTCCGCGGCTAACAACAACGGGTCGGCATTCGCCGGAATCAGCGTCAACACCAACTGGTACAACACCGCCCTCGGCCTGGCGATGGTCTTCGGCAGATTCCTGCCGATCGTGCTCGTGCTGGCGCTGGCCGGCTCGCTCGCCAACCAGGGTCAGACACCGGAATCGGCCGGGACGCTGCCCACCCATCGGCCACAATTCGTGGGAATGGTCGCCGGGGTGACCCTGATTCTCGTCGCCCTCACCTTCCTGCCCATGCTGGCGCTCGGACCTCTCGCCGAAGGAATTCACTGATGACCGCCCCGACCGTCGACCTGGCTGAGCAGTCACAGCCCGCCGCGAACAATAAACGGGTGCAAGGCGGTTTGCTCGATCCGAGGATGTTGTGGAAGTCGACGCCGGACGCCCTGCGCAAACTCGACCCGCGTACCTTGTGGCGCAACCCGGTGATGTTCATCGTCGAGATCGGCGCCACCTGGAGCACCGCACTGGCCATCATCAACCCGACCTGGTTCGCATGGTTGATCGTGGTGTGGCTATGGCTCACGGTCTTTTTCGCCAACCTCGCGGAGGCGGTGGCCGAAGGTCGCGGCAAGGCCCAGGCGGAAACGCTGCGCCGCGCCAAGAGTCAGACGTTGGCGCGACGACTCAAGGATTACCGGCCGGGTGCCCCGGCCGTCGAGGAAGAGGTCGCGGCGCCGCTCCTGCAGCAGGGTGATGTCGTCGTGGTCGAGGCGGGACAGGTCATCCCGGGTGACGGCGACGTCGTCGAAGGCATTGCCTCCGTGGACGAGTCGGCCATCACCGGTGAGTCCGCACCGGTAATCCGCGAGTCCGGTGGTGACCGCTCGGCGGTCACCGGCGGAACCACCGTGCTCAGCGACCGCATCGTCGTGCGGATCACCCAAAAGCCCGGCGAGAGCTTCATCGATCGGATGATCGCGCTCGTCGAGGGCGCCAACCGGCAGAAGACCCCCAACGAGATCGCGCTGAACATTCTGTTGGCCGCGTTGACGATCATCTTCGTTTTCGCCGTCGCCACTCTTCAGCCGTTGGCCATCTATTCGAAGATGAACAATCCCGGCGTCCCAGACACCCAGGCGCTCAACGCGAATGGTGTCACCGGGATCGTGATGGTGTCATTGCTGGTCTGTCTCATCCCGACGACCATCGGCGCGCTGCTCTCTGCGATCGGCATCGCCGGCATGGACCGGCTGGTCCAACGCAACGTGCTCGCCATGTCCGGACGCGCGGTCGAAGCCGCCGGTGACGTCAACACGTTGCTGCTCGACAAGACCGGGACCATCACCCTCGGCAATCGGCAGGCCGCCGCCTTCGTCCCCCTCGACGGTGTCACCGATGAACAGCTGGCCGATGCCGCGCAGTTGTCGAGCCTTGCCGACGAAACGCCCGAGGGGCGCTCGATCGTCGTGTACGCCAAACAGCACTTCGGGCTGCGCGCCCGCACTCCCGGTGAACTCTCACACGCCCATTGGGTGAGTTTCTCGGCCGCCACCCGGATGTCGGGCGTCGACATCGATGGGCACCTGCTGCGCAAGGGTGCGGCCAGCTCCGTCGCGGAGTGGGTGCGCGGCCAGGGCGGAAAGGTTCCCCAGCAGCTCGGCGAGCTCGTCGATGGCATCTCCGCCGGCGGTGGCACCCCACTCGTCGTCGGGGAGAGCCGTGACGGCGAGGGCGCGGTGCTCGGCGTCATCCACCTCAAGGACGTCGTCAAGCAAGGCATGCGCGATCGATTCGACGAGATGCGCAGGATGGGAATTCGGACGGTGATGATCACCGGCGATAATCCCTTGACCGCCAGGGCGATCGCCGACGAGGCAGGCGTCGACGACTTTCTCGCCGAGGCGACGCCCGAGGACAAACTCGAGCTGATCAAGCGGGAGCAGGAGGGCGGCAAGCTGGTCGCGATGACCGGCGACGGCACCAACGACGCGCCGGCCCTGGCTCAGGCCGACGTGGGCGTCGCGATGAACACCGGTACCTCGGCCGCCAAAGAGGCGGGCAACATGGTCGACCTCGATTCCGACCCGACCAAGCTCATCGAGATCGTCGAGATCGGCAAGCAGCTGCTGATCACCCGCGGAGCGTTGACCACCTTCTCGATCGCCAACGACATCGCAAAGTACTTCGCGATCATCCCGGCCATGTTCGTCGCGCTCTTCCCCGGGCTGGACACGATCAACATCATGCGGCTACACAGCCCGGAGTCGGCGATCCTGTCCGCGGTGATCTTCAACGCGCTGGTGATCGTGGCGCTGATCCCGTTGTCGCTGCGCGGCGTGCGCTACACACCGAGTAGCGCGTCAAAGCTGTTGAGCCGCAACCTATATATCTATGGCCTGGGCGGCATCGTCGCCCCGTTCGTCGGAATCAAACTGATCGACCTAATCGTCCAATTCGTCCCCGGGATGTCCTGACATGAGCTTCTCGAGTTTCGTTCGCATGCATTGGGCGGCCTTACGCGCGCTGCTGGTGCTCACCGTGATCACCGGCATCGCCTACCCGCTGTTCGTCTGGCTGGTCGCGCAGATACCGGGGCTGCACGACAAGGCCGAAGGGTCGATCCTCACCGCCGATGGGAAGCCGGTCGGCAGTCGGCTGATCGGTCAGCTGTTCACCGATAAGGACGGCAACCCGCTGCCCCAGTACTTTCAGAGCCGGCCCTCGGCGGCCGGCAATGGCTACGACCCGCTGTCATCGGGCGCGAGCAACCTCGGGCCGGAAACCATCGTCGACACCCCCGCCGACCCGGCCCAACTGGCGGCCGGCAAGTCCGCATCGGATGCGGGCTTCAAGCCGAGCCTGCTGACAACGGTCTGTTCGCGCAGCGCAGCGGTGGGCCAACTCGAAGGGGTCGACGGTTCGCGGCCATTCTGCACGGGCGGCGGCGTGGGTGCCGTCCTGTCGGTGATCGGGCCCCGCGACGCCCGGGGGAACGTCGTCCACCCCTCCCGGGTGGTCAGTGTCAACGAGCCGTGCAAGGCGGCGACGCCGTTCCTGACCCTCTACGAGGGTGCGCGGGTCGAATGCGCCAAGTACGGCGAGGACTACACGAGCGGCCAGATAGTGCCCATCCGCGGCGCCGCACCCGCCGACCCGGCCGTGCCCGCCGACGCCGTCACCGCCAGCGGCAGCGGCCTGGACCCCGACATCTCGCCGGCCTACGCCGACCTCCAGGTGGCCAGGGTCGCCAAAGCCCGGCATGTCAGCCCCGATCAGATACGTGCGGTGTTGGCGCAGAATCGAAGCGGCCGCACCCTCGGGTTTTTCGGTGAACCGTGCGTCAATGTGTTGCAACTCAACCTGGCACTCGATCACAAATATCCGGTCTCGAGCTAGCGCGATGGGGGGATGATGGTTGACGTGAGTGTCGTTGACCACCGTCCCAAGCGCGGCGAGCTGCGGATTTACCTCGGCTCCGCTCCGGGGGTGGGCAAGACGTACGCGATGCTGGGCGAGGCTCATCGCAGGCTCGAACGCGGTACCGACCTCGTGGCCGGCGTGATCGAGACGCACGGCAGGGCGAAAACCGCTGAGCTGCTTGAGGGCATCGAGTTCGTTCCGCCGCGTTACATCGAATATCGCGGCGGCAGCTTCCCCGAACTCGACGTTCCGGCCGTCCTGGCGCGCAGGCCCCAAGTCGTCCTCGTCGACGAGCTCGCGCACACCAACACCCCGGGCAGCAAGAACGCCAAGCGCTGGCAGGATGTCGAGGAACTGCTCGACGCCGGGATCACGGTGATCTCCACGGTCAATGTCCAGCATTTGGAAAGCCTCAACGATGTGGTCGCCCAAATCACCGGTATCGAACAAAAAGAGACAATCCCGGATTCCATCGTCAGGCAAGCCTCGCAGGTCGAGCTGATCGACATCACACCTGAGGCGTTGCGCCGCAGGCTCTCCCACGGGAATGTGTACGCCTCGGAGCGGATCGATGCGGCCCTGTCCAATTATTTCCGGCGCGGAAACCTCACCGCGTTAAGGGAACTGGCGCTGCTCTGGCTGGCTGACCAGGTCGACACCGCGCTGGCGAAGTACCGCGCCGAGAACAAGATCACCGAGATATGGGAGGCCCGCGAGCGGGTGGTGGTGGCCGTCACCGGCGGCACGGAGTCGGAGACGTTGGTGCGACGGGCATCCCGGATCGCCTCGAAGTCCAGCGCCGAGTTGATGGTGGTGCACGTCATCCGCGGTGACGGGCTGGCCGGGCTGTCGGAGGCGCGGATGGCCAAGATCCGCGAGATGGCGAGCAGCCTGGACGCCTCGCTGCACACCGTGGTGGGTGACGACATCCCTACCGCGCTACTGGATTTCGCCCGCGAGATGAACGCTACCCAGCTGGTGATCGGCACCTCGCGTCGGTCGCGGTGGACGCGCATCTTCGAGGAGGGCATCGGCGCGAGGATCGTCGAGCAGTCGGGCAAGATCGACGTGCACCTGGTCACCCACGAGGAATCCAAACGCGGCTTCCGCGCGGCGTCACTGGCGCCCAACGAGCGGCGGGTGGCGTCATGGCTGGCGGCCATCATCGTGCCGTCGGCCATCTGCGCGGTGATCGTGACAGCGCTCGACCCATATCTGGGCACCAGCGGCGACAGCGCACTGTTCTTCGTCGGAGTGCTGCTGGTCGGACTGCTGGGAGGCGTTGCCCCGGCTGTAGTCTCGGCGGTGCTGTCCAGCCTGCTGCTGAACTACTTTTTGACCGCCCCCCGGCACACCTTCACCATCGCCGAACCCGATGCCGCCGTCACCGAACTGGTGCTGCTGCTGGTCGCGCTCGCGGTCGCGGTGCTGGTCGACGGCGCGACCAAACGCACCCGGGAAGCCCGTCGTGCCTCCCAGGAGGCCGAGCTGCTGATCCTGTTCGCGGGCTCGGTGCTGCGCGGCGCCGATCTCGAGACGCTGCTCGAGCGGGTCCGCGAGACCTACTCGCAACGCGCGGTCAGCATGCTGCGCGAACCCGGCGAGGAGGATCGCGCCGGCGGCAGAAAGGCCGACATCGTCGCCTGCGTGGGCAGGGATCCTTGTGCCACCGTCGATTCCGCCGACACCGCGATCGAGGTCGGCGACGACGAGTTCTGGATGTTGCTGGCGGGCAGGAAGCTTTCGGCGCGCGACCGCCGAGTGCTCAGCGCGGTGGCCAAGCAGGCCGCGGGTCTGATCCGGCAGCGCGAGCTGGCCGAGGAGGCCAGCCGGGCCGAGGCGATCGTGCGGGCCGACGAGTTGCGGCGCTCCCTGCTGTCGGCGGTCAGCCACGACCTGCGCACGCCGCTGGCCGCGGCCAAGGTCGCGGTGTCCAGCCTGCGCGCCGAGGACGTCGCTTTTTCGCCCGCCGACACGGCGGAACTGCTGGCCACCATCGAGGAGTCGATCGACCAGCTGACCGCGCTGGTCGGAAACCTGCTGGATTCGTCGCGCCTGGCCGCCGGCGTCGTGCACCCCGACCTGCACCGGGTGTACCTGGAGGAAACGGTGCAACGGGCGCTGATCAGCATCGGCAAGGGCGCCACGGGCTTCTACCGCTCAGCCATCGATCGGGTCAAGGTCGACGTGGGCGACGCCGTGGCCCTGGCCGACCCAGGGCTGCTGGAACGCGTTCTCGCCAACCTGATCGACAACGCGCTGCGGTATGCGCCCGACTGTGTGGTTCGGGTCAACGCGGGGCGGGTGGGCGATCGGGTTCTGATCAACGTCATCGACGAGGGTCCCGGCGTTCCGCACGGGACCGAGGAGCAGATCTTCGAGGCATTCCAGCGCCTCGGCGATCACGACAACAGCACGGGGGTGGGTCTGGGCATGTCGGTTGCGCGGGGCTTCGTCGAAGCCATGGGTGGCACCATCGCCGCCGGTGACACCCCGGGCGGAGGGCTGACCGTGACGGTGGAGTTGGCGGCCCCGGAACCGATGGGTGAGCGATGACTCGGGTGTTGGTGATCGACGACGAGCCGCAGATCCTGCGGGCGCTGCGGATCAACTTGTCCGTGCGAGGATACGAAGTGATCACCGCCTCGAGCGGTGCGGGCGCGCTGCGGGCAGCCGCCGAGCACAAACCCGACGTGGTGATCCTCGACCTGGGCCTGCCCGACATCTCGGGTATCGAGGTGCTGGCCGGCCTGCGCGGCTGGCTCACGGCGCCGGTGATCGTGTTGTCGGCGCGTACCGACTCGTCGGACAAGGTGGAGGCCCTCGACGCCGGGGCCGATGACTACGTCACGAAACCCTTTGGGATGGACGAGTTTTTGGCCCGGTTGCGGGCGGCCGTCCGGCGCAATGCCGCGGCGTCCGAGCTGGAGCAGCCGGTGATCGAGACGGAGGCGTTCACCGTCGATCTGGCCGCCAAGAAGGTCACCAAGAACGACGCCGAGGTCCATCTCACCCCGACCGAATGGGGAATGCTCGAAGTGCTGGTACGCAATCGGGGCAAGCTGGTCGGCCGCGAAGAGCTCCTCAAAGAGGTATGGGGCCCGGCGTACGCCACCGAAACGCATTACCTGCGAGTGTATTTGGCGCAGCTGCGAAGAAAGCTCGAGGACGACCCGTCGCACCCGAAGCATCTGTTGACCGAGTCGGGCATGGGGTATCGGTTCGAGGCGTGAGCGCTGTCGGGATTGTGGTCACATCCGTCACTCGTGAATCTGCGTCGGAGGACTCGACGATTTGCCCACCTCATAGCGACAACGCGCCGCCTCACGCAGAGCCAGCACGCGCTGATGGATTCGGTGCTCGGTGGAGCGTGGGATGGACCTCGGTCCGTACCGGCCGCGGCCGACGCGACGCACCCTTTCCCGGCCGATCTCCCAACGCAAGGCGTCCGAGATGACCTTCGAGGCCCGACCGGGGACCTGAAAACCCTGCCGGGTGAGAGCTTCGATCATTTCGCCGATGGTCGCCGGCCCATTGTGGGCGATGTACGTCGTGAGGACATAACGCAGTTCGATTCCCTGAAGGTTCATCGCCGCACCATCGCATACCCGTGTGACACCCGGCGTTGTCGCT
>NZ_LZIE01000068.1:0-2363 GCF_001667155.1 Mycobacterium sp. 852002-53434_SCH5985345 | reverse complement strand
GCGGCCTGCGGTTGTCGTGGACCATATTGTTCCGATCGCTCAGCTGATGTACGTGCCCGGCTTCCTCAACCTGCCCGCCGAATACATGTACGTGGTGGCCAACTCACCACGAAATTTGCAGTGGCTGTCGGCCTATGCCAATGGCATGAAGAATTCGGACAGCATCGCCAGGATCGGTGACGCCGACCCCAAGTGGGTCCAGGAGCAGATACAACTGGAGAATGACACCCGCGCGACGTTGCAAGACCTGATCAACCAGTTGCTCACGACACTCCCGCCCAGCCGATGACAGTGGAAATTGCGGAAATCGAAACCATTCTCGGAAGTGTCGCGCACGCCGAGCCGGTCATCCTCGCCGAAATCGGACGCACCGCGGATGTGCCCGAACGCTGGCGGCCCATCGCGCAATCCGATGCGGCGGAAGCCCGGTGTGCGGCCGCAATGTCGCTGTGGAACAGCGACTTCCTGGAACTGGTGCCCACCTTCGCCCACGCATTCAAGACCGAACTCGCTGACGTCCGACTCGGCCACGTCATGGGGGAAGCGGTCCTGGTCTACGCCGTCGAGCATTACGATGCCGGCCGGCGGCACGTCGTCTGTTGGATCGGCTGGGACCCAGCGCTGTGCAAGACCACCGAATTGCGGTTCGCCGAAGCGATCCCCGATGCCGTGCGCCGCTTCTACCGCGAGGCGCACGCCGGCTTCGTCGGTCCCGACTGGATGTCCAACGGCCCCATTCAACCTCGGCACCTGCAGACCTACGCCGAATACCTGGGGTGCCCAGATGGACTACCGGAATCCAACTGGCCGCGAGACGCGGTAGACCCCACGCGCCTGCTGCTCCTGGCCACCACCGCGGACTCACACGTGTGCCTCTCACCTGACCTTCCCCCGGGGCAGGCCGTCACCGTCTACGGCGGGGTGCCCGAGGATCCAGAGGATTTCGGCACACTGCTTGATGAGACGATGACCGCCCAATTCGATGAAATCGCCTGAGCCCCAATATGACAACGCCCTATCACGGTAACCCGCACGGCGGAGCACCCTGGCCGCCGCAGCCGCCCTATGGGCCGCCACCCCTACCGCAACCGGTATATGGGGCGCCCCCACCGCTCCCCGGGCCGTGGGCCCCGCCCGCGGGCGGCTGGTGGGGGCCACCCCAGCCTGGGCCGCCGCGTCGGCGTAGAAAAGGCTGGTTGTATGCCGCGCTGGCGGTCATCGTGATCGCCGTCGGCGGCGGCATTGCGACCATCGCGGCGTACCACCACTACCACAACAGCGACCCCACCAAGATCAAGGCGTTGATCAACGCTTTCTCCGAATCGGTCAGCAAGGGTAATCCGCAAGAAATCGCCGGCCTCATGTGCCGCGAGGAAGCCGAGCCGTATCTGGATTCCGCAGCAGACCCGGGAGGCGAGGTGGCCAACGCGGCCAAACCAAAATTCAAGATCGGGGCTGTCGTGGTGCGCGGCAACGCGGCGTCTGCAAACCTCATGTTCCAGGACAACGAATCGCAGACGATGTACTTCCGCAAAGAAGAAGGCCGGTGGACTGTCTGTGCACCCGCGAAGGATCAGCTGTAGTGCCGACCCCTCGATGCGTTCCCGGCTTCGGCTGATAAGCCGCGAATCACCGGTTCAGGATCGGCCTGAGGTCGTCGAGGCGGTCGAATAGGTGCCAAATGTATCCCGATGATCCGTTCTCGCGATGCGGATGCAGATCGGCGATTTCCGGGTCGTTGCAATAGCTGTCGAACGCCTCTCGCGATTCCCATTCCACAAGTATCAGCACTTGCCGAGGCTCGATGTCGCCGACAACCGCATGCTGGAAGCTCCCGAGCGCGACGACGCGACCGCCGTGCTTCGCCACCTCGGCGGGTGACCGGCGTGAGTATGCGCGGTACTCGTCGGCGTCGGCGATATCGAAAAGGTTCAGGGCATAAACGGTCATGGTCGCAGACGTTACGGGGCCGGATAACGCGCCGGCAGGTGGCCGGTGCTCCACAGCGGCGTTACCGGCTGGATGTCGGCGCGTTAGGGTGCCTTGGTCGGCCGCCGCTAACCGGTCGATAGAAAAGTTGAGCAATTCATGACCGCAGCAGCAGAGAAGGCAACGCTCGAATCGCGCGTCGGCCACTACTACCGAGTCGACGACAGCTACCGGGTCGCCGCTGAGAAGGTGCGCGAGTATGCCCGCGCGGTGCAGGACTATCACCCCGCGCACTGGGATGCCGCGGCCGCCGCGAAGCTCGGATATTCGGGCCTGGTTGCGCCGCTGACGTTCACGTCGATCCCCGGCATGGTCGCCAACCGGCACCTGTTCGAATCGGTGGTCGTCGGTTACGACATGTACCTGCAGACCGA
>NZ_LZIE01000067.1:0-2372 GCF_001667155.1 Mycobacterium sp. 852002-53434_SCH5985345 | reverse complement strand
AGATGTCGCCCCCCGCTCCTCCGATCGACCCGAACCTGCGGGCGCCCACCCAGCGCGAGACCCAGCGCATGCGCGTCGTGCCGCCCCAACCGCCCGCGGTCGAGCCGCCCGCCCGCCCCGACCTGCCACCGGCCGCCGAGCCCGCCGCCGCGGCCGAGGCCCAGGAGAAGGGTGGCCCGGGCCTGATCGAGCGGATGATCACCTCGAAGCTGCGCGTCGCGCGCCCCTCCTTCCGCACCGCGGAGGCGAATGCCACCTATCGCTTGCCACTCAACGCCGACGCGCGCACGGTGGGGGTGGTCGCATACCAGCTGGGTCTCGCCATCGACGGACGCGAGATCCTCTCGGACATCTCCTTCGCGGCGCGTCCGGGCACATTCACCGCGGTCGTCGGGCCGTCGGCGGCACGCAACTCCGCGCTGCTCGGGCTGCTCGCAGGCACCAGGCAACTCAGCTCCGGGCGGGTGACCGTCGACGGCCACGACGTGCACGCCGAGCCGGCGTCCATGCGCACCCGCATTGGCATCGTCTCGTCCGAGGACCGCCTGCACCGCCAGCTCACCGTCGCCCAGGCCCTTAGATACGCCGCCGAAATTCGCCTGCCGCACGACATTTCACCCGAGCAACGCGACCGCGTGGTCAGCCAGGTTCTCGAGGAGCTCGAGCTGACACCATACGAATCCAGCCGGATCGGCAAGCTGTCGCCCCAGGTGCGCCGGTGCGCCGCGCTGGCGGTCGAGCTCATCGCCCGGCCGACACTGCTCGTCGTCGACGAGCCGAGCGCCGGTCTGGACGCGGAGCAGCAACGCCACGTGATGGCAATGCTGCGGCGCCAGGCCGACATCGGCTGCGTCGTCGTGGCGGCCGTGTCGTCGCAGACGTCGGTGACGAACCTCAACCTGTGCGACCAGGTGCTGGTTCTCACCTCAGCCGGGACGCCGGCCTTCCTGGGGCCGCCCCTGCAGATCGAGTCCGCGTTGGGCACCGCTGACTGGTCGGAGGTGCTCGAGCGGGTGAGCGCCGACCCCGAGGGGACCCACCGCGCCTTCCGCGACCGGCCCCCGGCATCGGCGTTGACGGCGCCGCCGGAGGTCACCGCCCCGTCGCCGCCCCCCGCCGAGCCCCGCATGGCGCGGCAGATCCGGCTGCTGGCCCGCCGCGATGCCCGGCTGATTTTCGCCGACCGTCTCTATCTCGTGCTCTTGGCGATCTTGCCGTTCGTGCTGGCGGGTTTGACCCTGCTGATACCGGGCGGTTCGGGGCTCGCCCGGCCCGGGCCGGGCAGCACTCACCCGCACGAGGCCATCGAGATCCTGGCCGCGCTCAACGTCGCCGCGGTGATCATCGGCACCGCGCTGAACATCCGGGTTGTGGCGCGCGAGCAGCGCATCTTCCGGCGCGAGCAGGCTCTCGGGCTGTCGACCGCGGCCTACCTGGCCGCCAAGATCCTGGTGTTCGGCCTGGCCGCGGCCGTCCTGACGGCCATCGTGTTCGCCATCGTCGTCGCCGACAGGGGCGGACCCGCGCGTGGCGCCGCTTTGCTGCACAACGCCACGGTCGAGCTGTATGCGAGCGTGGCGGTGACGGCCATCGTGTCCGCGCTGGTCGGGCTCGCGTTGTCGGCGCTGGGGACGTCGCTGCGTGAGGTGTTGCCCCTGCTGCTGCCGGTGGTCCTGGCGTCCGTGCTGTTCAACGGAAGCCTCGTTCAGCTGGTGAGCAAATGGGGCTTCCAGCAGGTCTCCTGGTTCGTCCCGGCCCAGTGGGGCTTCGCCGCGTCGGCGTCCACCGTTGACCTGCGCAGGGTCGACGCGCTGGCCGCCAACTCGCAGATGTGGACCCACTACAGCGGCTGGTGGGTGTTCGACATGACGATGCTGATGCTCTTCGGCGTCGCGGCCGCGGGCTTCGCCCTCTACCGGCTGAGGCCGGTCCTCCACGCGGCTCCTAAGCCGTCACATCGCGAACAACAGGAACTGAGTGACCTGACTCGGTGAGAAGTTGTTGTCGCTGACCAGCACCACCGACTGACGACCATCGGGCAGCTTCGGCCCCAGCGTGATGCCCTCGACATTATCGAGGGGGGACAGTGCGGGCGTGGCCGACAAGTCGACCGCCAAAGTCTTGCTCATCGGGGTCACGGCCGCGTCCTTCATCGATGGGGTGGCCAAAACGTCGGTCGCCGCGCCGATCTCGGCCCGGTAGATCCGCACGGTCGGCGGCATGGCGGAGGATCGTTCGATCATCAGAAACGTCGTGTCCGACAGCGCGACCAGGTCGGAGAGGCCGTTGACGTCCGCGGGCGGTGCGGGCGGCTCCATCGGGTAGGCGTACTGCGCGGTAGGCGCCCCGGAGGCGACGTCGAACTTGGTGAC